>CBFGNE010000040.1:0-11946 GCA_965649995.1 uncultured Mucilaginibacter sp. | reverse complement strand
GGGGCAGCCCCATTTTAACTCCTCGTCCAACCCGCAATCAAGCGCTATTGACCTTAGTTTCTGAATTTCCTCCTGCCACTTTTGGGCTTTGTTAAAATAAAAATCCACTTTATCATTCATACCTATTCCGCATTTGAGAATACCAACTTATAAAAATCTAAACCCGTAGCGATCCGCGGAAGCCCCTGGCAGCATAATACGATTCTGCACCGTTGTGCGCATAGAACACGGTATCATAACGGCGGTCGCAAAATACAGCGCCTCCAAGTTTTCGGATATTTGCGGGCGTTTTCACCCAACTGGATGTTTTGGTGTCGAATTTACCAAGCTCCTGCAGCTCGCGGTACTGTTGTTCCGTTAAAATTTCAATGCCCATTTCCGTTGCCATATCAACAACACTGTTTGCTGGTTTATATTCTTTCCTTGCATTTAACGCTTCACGGTCGTAACATAAACTCCTACGGCCTTTAGGGCTCTCCGCCGAGCAATCATAAAAAATATACTCGCCAGTTGCGCTGTCATGGCCAACTACATCAGGTTCGCCGCCGGTAACTTCCATTTCATCCAGTATCCATAGCTTGTCGGGACTGGCTTCCAATTTTGCTTGTACTTTATGCCACTCCATTTCTTTATGGCGGTTCATATTCTTCCCAAAGCGGCCTTTTAAAGTTTCCAATAGCTTTTTGCTTTGTTCTGCTGATAATTGCTTTTTCATACTGTTCAATTTTATTGGTTTACCGAAACTATTCTTCTATCCGCAGGCCTGAAATACCACGATACTACCGTTAGTACAATTAATAACGAGGGGCCAAAAAGCTCCTTAGCGCTATCGCCAACGGCTATATGAGAAAATACAGCGCCCGACATCGCAAAAAAGAACCCAGCGTAAGCCCATTCTTTTACTAAGGTAAACTTAGGGATAAGCACCGTTATAACCCCTGAAATTTTCCAAACACCCAATAAGGTTAAAAAATATAAGGGGTAGCCCAAATGTGCCATCATTGCAGCTTCTTCTTTTTGCTTTATCAGTTGTACAATCCCGGTAGCTGTCATACCCAAAGCGAGCCATAAAGTAGCTATCCAAAAGATAATTTTATTCCTCTTTTCCATCATTTGTTATTTTAGTTTGTTTGCAAATTCCTGTAAGCGGTTATGGGCCATGTTAATGCCCTGTGCAAATGGCAGCTTCAGCATCTTGTCTCGCAGCTCAACCGACCTGTATACCGTATGGATAGTGATCTTACTGGTATCTTCGGTAAGTTTTTCAAATTCCAAAAACTCCAGCTGCACATCAAATGGGGCGTTTTCCATTTCAAATGTCCGGGTGATCTTTTGGTTCGGAATAAACTCGTGTACCACACCGTTTGCGCGAAACACCACATTGCCCTTAGGGTCTGATGTTTGAAATTGCCAGCTGCCATGCTTTTTATACTCGAGTTTAATCACTTTGGTGCCCATCCATTGCTCAACAATTTCGGGCTCTACATGCGCCCTAAAAAGCAAGTGGAGGGGCAAGTCAAACTCCCTGGTTATCGTCAGGTCATTTTTGCCGTCTTCGGCACTGATCTTTGTTTTGAGTTCCATATTATTCGCTTTTAAATTTTTTCATAATGTCTTCTAATTTGTTGAAACGGTCATCCCACATTTTGCGGAATGGCTCGATGAAGTCGGCCACGTCTTTCATTTTTTTTGCATTAATATGGTAGGATATTTCCCTGCCATTTTGCTCTTGTTTAAGCAATTCGCACTCGGTAAGTATTTGCAGGTGTTTAGATACTGTTGGCCTCGCCGTATCAAAATTAGCGGCTATGGCGCCTGCCGTCATCGTTTGCGTAGCCAACAACAACAATATCGCCCGCCTGGTAGGGTCGGCTATGGCTTGGAATACATCTCGTCGTAAATTCATTATGTAGCTATTTGACTACAAATATATATGTAGTTATTTAGCTACGCAAATTTTTTTTTGTTTTTTTGATGTTTAAGAAGCCGCCTTTGAGATGCTATAAATTCTTTTTGGCAAGTTGTCATCCTTTTTATAAAAAAGATGTCTAGATTAAAAACGTATTGAAGAATTGGCTACCCGATATTTAATCCTATTTATAGACGAAAAGAATGTTTGGAGAAATAAATGTCCTCCGGCTTCTATATATTCGCAATGCGAAACACTAAAACGTTTTATTGCCTATTTTAGCATATAAAACTGGAACATAATAATAAATTATACACACTACATGAATCTAAATCTTTCAAAGACGGGCCTCACGGCCACGCTTTGGCTTTGCGGAACCCTGCTGGCATTTGGCCAGCGTATTGACCTGAAGGACCTTAATGCTTTTAAAGACCCGGGGAGTTCCTGGTCGGTAGCCGGGGATGTTTTTGCCGACCTTAACGGCGAAAACGTATTGAAAACTACAAAAGGCGATGGCATTTTGGTTAACCAGTCTACCGCCAAAAAGGTGGGGACAGACCTGTATACGGTACAACAATATGGCAATGTCGCTGTAGAATTAGATTACCTTACATCCAAAGGCGCAAACTCCGGCATTTACCTACAGGGGAATTACGAGATACAAATAGACGATGCTTGGGGCTTAAGAACAGCTACATCGCACAATAACGGCGGCATTTACCAGCGTTGGGACGATAGCAAACCCGAGGCTGAAAAGGGCTATGGCGGCGTGGCTCCTCGCCAAAACGCAAGCAAAGCGCCGGGGCTGTGGCAGCATATAAAAATCATATTCAAGGCGCCCGTATTTAATGCGTCCGGAGTTAAAACAAGCAATGCAAAAATCATCAGCGTTGACCTAAACGGTGTAACCATTCACGAGAATGTAGAACTGTTTGGTGCTACAAGGGGCGCCACCGGTGCAGAGAAGGCAACCGGCCCGCTGCGTTTACAGGGCGACCATGGTTCTGTCGCTTTTAAAAATATATCTGTTACCCCGCTAACCGAGTTGCCAAAAACTAAGAAAGGGGATGATGCTGACCCGATCTATGTAGATGCGGCAAGCAATAACATGATCCGCAGCTTTGTGGATGTTGCGGGGCACCGTTCAGTTCACGCTATTTCGGTAGGTGGCCCGGAGAAAACAGCCTACAGTTACGACCTGGATAACGGCACCCTGTTACAGGGTTGGCATGGCAATTTTGTTGATGCAACCCCCATGTTTGATGGCCGTGGCGACGGTACATCGCATCCTTTGGGAAGCATTACTCGTTTTACTTCGAAAGCGGGCCTCGCAATTGCTAAACTGGCATCGGCGCAGGATAACTGGAAAGCTGATACCACCGGCACGGGCTTTTTTACAAAAGGTTATGTGTTAGACAGTCAGGAACGCCCGGCTTTTAAATACCTTATTTACGGTAACACGGTTACCGATGACGTAAAAGTAATGGAAAACGGGCAGGGCATAAGCAGAACAATTTCGCTTGAAAAACCTGCAGCCGACTTGTATTTCCTGCTGGCAACCGCCCCGGTTATAGAAGAGGTTGGTAATGGCTTGTATTTGGTAAACGATAAATCGTACTACGTACAACTTGCCGAAGGCTCTGCTAAGCCTATTATCAGGGATGTTGATGGCAAAAAACAAATGATAGTGCCCTTGGGCAGTAAATTAAGTTATACCATTTTATTTTAAGCTGATCTGCAATGAAATATACTTTTAAAACCATCATAACACTGGCATTAAGCCTAAGCTTTTCATCGCTTTTTGCACAGGAAACGCCAAAAGAAGAAGATTTTTTCAAAATAAGTAAAGTACGTGTACCCGAAGGCCCCATTTTAGAAGTGGGCGGTTTGGTTACTATGCCAAACGGCGACCTGGCACTATCCACCCGCAGGGGCGAGGTGTACATTGTGGAAAACCCCACCAGCGTAAAACCATACTGGCGCCGGTTTGCATACGGCCTGCACGAGATACTGGGCATTGCCTACAAAGACGGTGCTTTGTTTGTAGCGCAACGCGGAGAATTAACCAAACTGATAGATAAAGATCAGGATGGCAAAGCCGAAATTTACGAAACGGTTTACGCCTGGCCTTTAAGCGGGCATTACCACGAGTATAGCTTCGGCCCTAAAATAATGAAGGACGGTACCTTTATGGTGACCGGAAACGTAGCTTTTGGCGATGAGGAATGGTGGCGTGCCGAGAGCCGCGTTCCCATGCGTGGCTGGGCCATGAACATTACCGAGGGCGGTAAAATGACGCCCTGGGCCGCAGGTTTCCGCTCCCCCGCGGGTATCGGGGCTATAGATAGCGAACTGTATTATACCGAAAACCAGGGCGATTGGGTTGGGTCCGGCGGTTTATGGAAGATAAACAAAGGCGATTTTATGGGGCACCCTGCAAGTTTAAGGTGGACAAGCCTGCCAAACTCGCCTGTTAAGTTGCAGTCAGATTTCTTTTACGCACAAATGGATGAGCGCAGGACAAAAAATGCGCAGGGGCGGTATATTAAACCTGAGAATAGGGTGAACGAATCGTTTAAAACCCTGTTTGATATGAAGAAGACCTTCCCCGAATTGAAATTGCCGTCGGTTTGGCTGCCTTACGGCATACTGGGGATATCATCTTCAGAACCTGTAAAGATACCTGCCAATACCTTCGGCCCCTTTGCCGGCCAAATTTTAGCCGGCGACCAGGGGATGAGTATCATCTCGAGGATATTTTTAGAAACAGTAAAAGGGCAGGAGCAGGGCGCTGCATTCCTTTTCCGTAAAGGGTTCCGCTCTGGTGTATTACGCTTGGAGTGGGGTACTGATGGTTCCTTATTTGTTGGCGAAACCAACCGTGGCTGGGGTTCGGCAGGTGATGCAAATGAAGGGCTTGAAAGGGTGGCATATAACAACAAAACGCCTTTTGAAATGAAGGCTGTAAGGGCTATGCCTGATGGTTTTGAAGTAGAATTTACCACGCCGGTTGATCGTAAATCAGCAGAAGATTTAGCTTCCTACAACGCCGAAAGCTTTATTTACAAATACCACCCGGTTTATGGCTCGCCGCCGGTAAATGTAGAGAAGTTAAAGATAGCAGGTGTTAAGGTTTCTGCCGATGGTTTAAAAGCACGTATCATCGTCCAAAATCTCCGCCAGTATTATATCCATACTTTAACATTAGATGGTATCAGGTCGCAGGAGGGTTTTTATTCCTTAGTTCATCCTGTGGCTTACTACACCTTAAATCAAATCCCTGATGGCGGAAAGCTTTCCATGAGCGAAGTGAGCACTAAGAACTCTGCCGCAACGCCTGCCACTGCACCTTCAAAAAAAGCAGCCACGCCGGCAGGTAAGGGTGCTGCAAATAAAGCTACCACTACAAAAACAGCGGCGCCAACCTTTAAAGATGTAGAAGGCTTGCTGACTAAAAATACCTGCTTATCGTGCCATAACCCAACCAAAAGGCAAATTGGCCCGCCGTTTGCAGAAATAGCCAAGCGTAAATATTCGCCGGCCAAAATATATTCGCTGATACACAACCCGCAGCCGCAAAACTGGCCGGGCTACTCAACAGAAATGCCACCAATGCCGCAAGTAACTAAAGAAGAGGCCTTTAAAATTGCCGGTTATATCAATTCGTTGAAGTAAGCGAGCAGGTTAGTTTGTAAAACGGCCGGCGGGAACGCCGGCCGTTTTACTTTGCAAGGCTTTTAAGCCACCCTGCGGAAAGGGTAAACCTATACCATGACGAACTGTACGAATCGTACAACTCGTACAGTTTCGTACACCTCGTACACTCTCCGTACAGTTTCGTACAGTTTCGTACAGTTTCGCACAACTTCGTACAGTTTCGCACAATTTCGTACAGTTTCGTACAGCAAAATGGCGATGTTCAAAAATTTGCGTTTTTCTGCGGTTTTTCGGTGTTTTTCTTTGATTTTCTGTGCTGACCGGCGCAAAAAAAGGCGGCTTAATTGCGACTTTGTAAATTACCGGCAAAATGGTTTTCGTCGTAATGCCGGAAGGTCTATTTTGGCCTTGGCGGGGGTGCTGAAATGAGCGGCAGCCGTTAGGATAGGACGAGGCTTCTATTAACAAAATCACCAGCAGGAAAACACAACTAAAATGATGACAGTCCCGGATATTCATCGAGGCTTTGCCGTCCCAACGACTGCCGGTATAGTTTCGGCCGCCCTCTCCGCAGCTCAAGTCCTCGCACAGGCGGCTTCCCTCCTCCATCCCTGCGAATGCAGGGTTGTTAATGCATCGGTTATTTAACCTAATCGAAACCGTGCATGCTGTGCACGGAGTACCCCGCACTCTTGCCTTGTGCGGATGCATTGTCTGCTTTGGATTTATTTTGCTGCCACGTATTTAATTTAAAACAGATGTAAATTTCCTTTACTTATAGATAATGAACAAAATGAACAGGGATTGCGAGGCATACGAATGGGATAAATAATTTTTGTTCCTCATAAATACCTAACTTTATACTAGCCTTAAACAAGGAATAGAATTATTCCCATCACAGTTATGACAGTGTCACCCAAAACAGACCCACCCCAATGGAATAATGAATTTCCTCATGTTTTTGGCGGTAACAAGCTTTTTCAGAAACTGATAGAAAACAGCCATTCCGGGATAACTCTTTTTGATAGAAAGCTGAAGGTGCTTTATCGCAGCCCATCGGCAGAGCATATTGTTGGATGGAAACGTGCCGACATTTCCGAAAATTCAATAAACGATTTGACGCATCCGGATGACATAAAAATCGTCCGCGAAAAATTGGATAGGGTACTCGCCAATCCGGGCTTACCTGTGAGCTTTACATTCCGGACAAAACACTTTTTGGGCCATTTTATTTGGATAGACGCTACATTTACCAACATGCTGCATGATGCAGATGTAAGAGGTATCATATGCAATTTTAGAGACATATCGGCTCAAAAGAATATTGAGACTGCGCTGCGGCAGTCGCTTCATGAACTGTCGGACTATAAATATGCGCTTGATGAATCTGCTATCGTGGCTATAACCGACCACAAAGGCTTAATAAACCACGTAAACGACAATTTTTGCAGCATCTCAAAATACTCGAGGGAAGAGTTGCTTGGGCAGGATCATCGTATTATTAACTCATCTCATCACGATAAAGCGTTTATTAAAAACATATGGACAACCATTGCTAAAGGTAATATCTGGAAAGGGGAATTAAAGAATAAGGCAAAAGACGGCAGTTATTACTGGGTTGATACTACTATTGTTCCATTCCTGAATGAGGCTGGCAAACCGTACCAATACGTTGCAATAAGAAGCGATATCACCCAACGGAAGATAAGGCAGGAAAAAGTTTTAGAAAACAGCCGTTTTATTAAAACCATTACCGACAATCTGCCTGCAATGATTGCCTATTGGACTACAGACTTACATTGCCTGTTTGCCAATAAAACCTTGCTTGATTGGTTTGAAATGACACCGCAGCAAATGCACGGTATGCACAAACAGGAAATGTTAAGCGTTGATGAGTTTGCATCTTATGAACCTTACATCAAAGGCGTGCTGAACGGTACGCCTCAGAGTTTTGAAAGGGCCTTTGTAAAGAAAGACGGGAAGACAATTTACACTTATACACAGTATTTGCCCGATAAACAGGGCGGCATAGTAAGGGGGTTTTATTCGCTCATATCAGACATTACCGAAATAAAGCTTGCGGAGCAGGCCCTTAAAACACAAACTGAAAAGGCTGACCAGGCTACCAGCCTTGCGCACATAGGGAACTGGGAAATAGATTTAAAAAAACAAACGGTTTATTGGTCGGCTATTACCAAAGAAATACTACGCGTTGATAGTAGTTTTGAGCCCACGCTTGAATTAGGCGTAAGCTTGTATAAAGAGGGGAAAAGCAGGGATACTGTACTTAAAGTGATAAAAAATGCGATGGAACACGGCACTCCATGGGACGAGGAACTTGAGGTGCACTCTCCGGCAGGGATAGTTAAATGGGTACGCGTTATTGGCGATGCCGAATTTGCAGGTGGTGTATGCGTAAGGCTTTATGGCAGCTGCCAGGACATTAACATCCGCAAGGAAGCTGAATTGCAAACCCAGGCAACATTAATTGAGAAAAACACAATTTTAGAAAGTATAGCTGACGCTTTTTTTGCGGTTGATAAAAATTGGACAGTTACCTATTGGAATAAAGTAGCAGAAGTTGTGTTAGGCAAATCGAAGACGGAAATGCTTAATAACAACCTTTGGGAGGTATTTAATGATTCGGTAGCGTCCAATTCCTATAAAAATTATATGCAGGCCATGGAAAGCCAGGAACCTGCTCATTTTGAAGATTATTACCCGCCTTTGCAAAAATGGTACGAGATAAGCGCTTATCCATCAAACAGGGGGCTATCGGTTTATTTTAAAGATATTACCGAGCGGAAATTACATGACATTAAACTTTTAGAATTAAATAAAAATCTAAGGATTCAAGCTAAAGAATTAGCCATTTCCAATGCCGAACTGGAACAATTTGCCTACGTAGCATCACACGATCTGCAGGAGCCACTGAGGATGGTTACCAGTTTCTTAACCCAGTTAGAAAGGAAGTACAATGCCATTATTGACGACAAAGGCAAACAATACATCCATTTTGCTGTGGATGGCGCTAAGAGGATGCGGCAGATCATATTAGACCTGTTGGAGTTTTCGCGTGTAGGTAAATTGGAAGACAAGCTTGAAGAAGTTGATATCAATACACTTATTAAAGACATATTAGCGCTTTACCGTAAGCAAATTGACGAGAAGCACGCAAAGGTACTATTTGAAGGATTGCCTGTTATGGTGGCTTACAAAACAAGTTTACGCCAGGTATTCCAAAACCTAATCAGCAACAGTTTAAAATATAGCCGTAGCGGCGTGGTGCCTTTGATTCACATTACGTGCAATGACAATGATACACACTGGTGTTTTGCAGTAAAAGACAATGGCATTGGCATAGATTCAGAATACTTTGAGAAAATATTTATCATTTTTCAACGCCTGCACGGTAAAAATGAATATTCGGGTACAGGAATGGGGCTTGCAGTAACCAAAAAAATAGTTGAGAGTTTGGGCGGCAAAATATGGGTAGAATCTACCGAGGGTGCCGGTTGTGACTTTTACTTCACAATTTTAAAAAATCTTTAGCCATGAAATCGATACACATATTACTCATTGAAGATAACGAGGGCGACATACTACTCACAACCGAGGCGTTGGAAGACAGCAAGATAGTGAATGATGTGACCGTGATAAAAGATGGTAAGGCTGCAATGGATTACTTTGAGGCACTTGCGAAGGGCGGACAAAAACCAGACCTTGTGTTGCTTGATGTTAATCTCCCCAAAAAAAGCGGGCATGAAGTGCTTACCTATATAAAAAAACATAATGATTTTAAACAAATCCCGGTTATTATGCTTACCACATCGTCTTCGGAGAAGGATATACTTGTTGCTTATAAAGAACATGTGAACTGCTATATAACGAAGCCTATTGACGTGAACGATTTTATAAAAGCCGTTGCCAAAATAGAAGACTTTTGGATCAATATTGTGACCATACCCTTTGAAAATAGGTGATGGGACCCAATAAAGGCACATACAAAATTTTGGTTATTGAAGATAACCCCGGCGATTTCACCCTCGTTGAAGACTTTTTATTTGAGCAAATTGAAGCGCCGGAGGTGGTGCATGCAGTGGATTTTACATCTGCAAAGGCTTTGTTAGGTGCCGAAGGCATCAGGTTTGACGTTGTGCTGTTAGACCTTTCTTTGCCAGACAGAACCGGCGAACCGCTTATTAAAGATATAATAGATGCAAGCAATCATTCCCCTGTAATCGTTTTAACCGGCTATGCCGACTTTGATTTCAGCGTAAAATCGCTCTCACTTGGCGTTGTTGACTACATCTTAAAGGAAGAATTGACCGCTCTTTCATTATTTAAAAGCATTATCTATAGTATCGAACGTAAAAAGATAGCAACTGCTCTCCAGGAGTACATTAAAGCAATCGAAAACCAGAATGACCGGCTGAAAGAGATCTCATGGATACAATCCCATATCGTACGTGCGCCATTAGCGCGTATAATGGGCCTTATCCCGTTAATTACCGATACCGCCGACGCAGACGAACGCGCAACCATGTTAAAATTCCTGCTGCTATCTGCCAACGAACTGGATGAGGTGATTCGCAGCATAACTGATAAAACCAGTAAGGCTGATTACCAGCGATCTGTTTAATGGCTTTTAAAATTGCAAAATAAAAGCTAACCCTTGCCTGTTCAAGTGTCGCAACAACGCAGGGCTTTTACAAAAGCTTTCAATAATCAAATATATTAAATACTTAGTCTATAGATTTGGTAGATTAAAAATTAATATTTATGTTTGCCCCCGCAACATGAAAGATAATCTACTAAATAATAATGCTGCTCTTCCCGGAGTAGCTGCCTTAAATCAACCAATGCCTGCCCGCACAGGTATGTGTTTGATATGTTGTTGCTAATAAAATCACCTTAGCAAACCGGCGGTTAATTAAAACAGCAATATTCAAATGCTGTAGGCTGCTGCCCAAAGAAATCCCCCAAAGCATTCAAGATATTAAAGCCATGTGTTAAATAGAACATAGAATAAAAAAACCGGCAAGGAAGCCTTGCCGGTTATACAAATGAAAGGCCGGCTACGTAACGGCAATCACACGCCAGCCTTCATTCTCAGCCAAGCAAACAAAATTCATCATTCACTTAACCATGTTAAATATATGGAAATATTTATCCATGCCAAATCTTCGCGGATACCGCTCTTGTTTTCTCTTTTTGCGTTCTTAAATTTAATTTCATTTATAGCATCGGCGCAAACGCCAACAATACCAATAATTAATTCAAAACTCAGTGGCCGAGTAATAGATGCGGTTACTACAGAACCACTGCCCGGCGCAGTAATAACTATAAAGGGTACTACACACGCAGTTGCAGCTGATGCTAACGGCCGCTTTAGTTTCATTACCGGCCAAAAATTCCCGTACACGCTGATTGTTACTTTTACCGGCTTTGATAAACAGGAACTGGTGGTAGATGGCAGCCCGGTAGAAATAAAACTCAAGGCCAGCCTCAACCAGTTAAACGATGTGGTTGTGGTAGGCTATGGCACCCAAACGCGTAAAAGCCTTATTGGTTCGGTAAGTAAAATAGGCGCACAGGAAACCAAAAATACGCCGGTTGCCAGCTTTGATGCACAGATACAAGGTAAGGCTCCCGGCGTGCAGGTGAACACCATGTCGGGTATGCCGGGCGAAGGTGTGCGCATCATCGTGCGCGGCGCCGCATCTATCAACGCCAGTAACGACCCGCTTTTTGTAATAGACGGTATAATAGCAAATAATAACTCCCTGGCGACTATTGACCTGGGCGGCAAAAAGACTTCTCCGCTTGCGGATATCAACCCTGCCGATATTGAAAGTATCGAGGTATTAAAAGATGCCAGCGCCATTGCCATATATGGCTCCCGTGCATCAAACGGGGTGGTTTTGGTAACCACCAAGCGCGGCGAGTATGGTTCTGAAAAGCCCAGATTCAACTTAAGTACATACAATGGTTTCCAGTGGGCGGATAAAAGCCGGTTGTGGAAACTCACTACCGGCCCCGAGCACGCAGCACTGGTAAACGAGCAGTGGATAAACTCGGGCATTGATAACCCTGCCCTTAACCAAACTGTTGCCAACAGGCCGTTCCGCCCGGCAAGTGAGGTGATCAACGGCGTGGCCGGAAGAGGTACCCCCGAGGAGCAGCAAACCTATGACAAGGTGAGCGAGGAATTACGCACCGCCAAAGTGCAGAATTACGATCTGAATGTTACCGGAGGTAGCGCCAAACTGAGGTATTATATAGGAACAGGCTACACCGACCAGCAAGCTATTTTAATACCGGCAGATTTTAAACGGGCAAGCGTAAAGCTCAACTTTGATGTCAAACTAAGCAAATAC
>CBFGNE010000039.1:0-11952 GCA_965649995.1 uncultured Mucilaginibacter sp. | reverse complement strand
TCGACTCTGCAGTATTTATTGCTTATTTTATTATGGCATTGCCCGCCGGATATATCATGAAAAAGTTTGGCTACAAAACAGGTATCATAACCGGATTGCTGTTTTTTGCCGTTGGTTGTTTCCTTTTTATCCCGGCAGCCAACACGCAGCAATATGCCCCGTTTTTAGGTGCGTTATTTGTAATAGCCTGCGGCTTAACCATTCTGGAAACCGCCGCTAATCCCTATATAACCGTTTTGGGCGACCCAAAAAGTGCTACATTCCGGTTAAATTTTGCACAGTCGTTTAACGGGCTTGCGGCAACGCTCGCCCCAATTATTGGTGCTCGGCTTATATTAAATAAAGGCAACACTACTGCTCAACTGGATGTCATGACAGGAGGTGCCCGTAAAATAGCCCTCGCCGCCGAAGCATCAACTGTAAAAACGCCCTATTTTGTTTTGGGCGCCATTCTGGTAGTTATCGCCATCGTTTTTGCGTTTACCAAACTCCCAAAAATTCAAAATAACGATGGGCCTGCAGCGAGTAAAAATATCCTGCACGCATTTAAACATCGCCATTTATCCTGGGGAGTGGTCGCCCAGTTTTTTTATGTAGGTGCCCAGGTATCGGTATTCAGCCTTTTTATTTTATATGCCACACATGCTGCACGGGTATCTGATATAGAGGCGGCTGATTACCTTGGCATATGCGGGGGCGCGTTTCTTGTTGGCCGGTGTGTAGGCACAGCGTTAATGCGGTTTTTCAGATCTGAGAATTTGCTAGCCATCTACGCTATCATCAATATCGCGCTCTGTTTAGTTGCGGTTTTTGCACACGGCATTATTTCGGTTTATACTGTTATTGGTATTTGCTTTTTTATGTCCATCATGTTCCCTACTATTTTTGCACTGGGGATTAAAGACCTAAAAGGCGACACCGAATTTGGCAGCAGCCTCATTATTATGTCTATTGTTGGCGGCGCTATTGTCCCACGTATCTTTGGTTACGTTAGCGACGCTACGGGCAACATCCAGGCGGGCTATTATGTGCCACTGGTATGCTTTGTTGTAGTAGCATTATTCGGGCTTAAAGGGCATCATGTACGTAAGGTAGAACCAACGGAATTAGCTGTCTCCCCTATCCTTTAATCAGTCATCCTAAATTGATTTTAAATACCAAAACACCCAAAAAATAACCATGAGAATAAAATTACTATTAACCGGCTTATCCGCAACGGCGCTGGCACTAAGCGTATTGGCTGTGCAGGCGCAGGAATTGCCCGTAAATAAGGGGCCTTTTAAACCTACAGACGAATCGTTAAAAGAATATAAGTACCCGGAGTGGTTCAGGGATGCCAAATTCGGCATTTGGGCACATTGGGGGCCGCAGGCAGTTCCGCGCCAGGGCGATTGGTACGCCCGCAATATGTATGTGGAAAACAGCCGGCAAAACAAATACCATGTAGCGCACTACGGCACCCCTTCAAAATTCGGGTACAAGGATATAATCCCCTTGTGGAAGGCCGAGAAATGGGATCCCGAAAAGTTAATGGCTTTATACAAGCGGGCCGGCGCGAAATACTTTGTAAGCATGGCCAGCCATCATGATAACTTCTTTTTATGGAATTCGAAGATCCATAAATGGAATGCGGTTAACATGGGGCCACATAAAGATGTGGTGGGCCTTTGGCAAAAAGCAGCAAAAAAACAGGGCCTTCGGTTTGGTGTATCCGAGCACCTGGCGGCCAGCTATACCTGGTACCAACCCGCACACGGTGCCGATACGGCCGGGCAATACAAAGGAATACGTTACGATGGTGCCAACCCACAATACGCCGACCTTTACCATACCAAAGCAGCAGCCGGCGATAACGCATGGCTAACTACCAACCCCGAATACATGAAACAATGGTATGCCGAAATTAAAGAATTGGTGGACACCTATCACCCCGACCTGCTGTACTCTGATAGCAAATTGCCTTTTGAGGTGGTGGGCCGCAGCATGCTTGCAAATTATTACAATGGGGATATTGCCCACAACGGCGGCAAACTAACAGCGGTTTATAATTGCAAACAACCGTCTGAAGGGAAATGGGCGCAGGATGTGGAGCGCGGCGTACTCGATTCTATCAGTACTTATCCATGGCAAACGGATACTTCCATTGGCGATTGGTATTACCAAACCGGGCAGAAGTACCGTACAGGTACCGAGGTAATACAAATGCTGCTGGATATTGTAAGCAAAAATGGCAACTTGCTAATAAACGTTGTGCAAACACCCGAAGGCGACCTCGAGCCAGATGTATTGGCTATTATAGAGCAGATTGCGGCGTGGATACCTGCCAACGGTGAGGGCATTTATGGCACCCGCCCCTGGAAGATATACGGCGAAGGCCCGTCTACCGTTAAAACAAACCAAAAGAAAGGGCAGTTTGGCGGCCTGAGCGATGTTAACGCTTACCAGGCAACTGATTTCCGCTTTACCACCAAAGGCAACAACTTATATGCTTTCTGCATGGATGCACCTACGGGAGATATCCGGGTTACATCGCTCGGCAAAAACTCGAAAGTGAACGATAAATCGATAAAATCGGTAACGCTGTTAGGCAATACGCAAAAACTGCAATGGAAACAGGAAAATGATGCGCTGGTGATAAACAAACCTGCTAACATGCCTGCGTGGACCGTATTAGGCTTAAAAATAGAACTAAACTAAACAGTTGAAAGATATAGCCTACCGGAAGTATTTTTTGTAAATGCTAACGCCAGGATAAACCATTGAGCATAACAATGAAGATATTAACTTGTACCAGCCCGGGGCTTTTAGAATACGGCATTGCGGACATGCCCGAACTGTTGCCTGGCAATGCCCTGGTAAAAATTAAACGGATAGGCATTTGCGGAACCGATCTGCATGCCTTTGAGGGTACACAACCTTATTTTAGCTATCCGCGCATTTTGGGGCACGAGCTTGCTTGCGAATTAATTGATACCGGAGGGGCCGAAGGCTTTGCAAAAGGCGAAGCCGTCACCTTTATTCCGTACTACAATTGCGGGGATTGCATCGCCTGCCGATCGGCGAAGCCAAACTGCTGTACCCGCATACAAGTTTGTGGGGTGCATACCGATGGCGGCATGGCCGAATATATGCAGGTACCCACCCGTTTACTTGTTAAAAGCCAGGGATTAAGTTTTGATGAACTGGCGCTTGTAGAACCATTGGCAATTGGCGCGCACGGCGTGCGGAGAGCCGGTGTAACAAAAGGCGAATATGTATTAGTTATGGGTGCCGGCCCAATAGGGTTGGGTGTTATGGAATTTGTGCGCCTGGCGGGCGGCAAAGTAATTGCTGCCGATATGAACGAGCAGCGCCTTTTATTTTGCCGCGAAAAGCTAAATGCAGACTTTACCATCAATGTACAAACTGAAGATATTGTTGCCCGGTTAAGCCAAATAACCGGCGGAGATATGCCTACTGTAGTGATAGATGCTACCGGTAGCCAAAAAGCTATAAATAATGGGTTTTATTATTTGGCGCATGGCGGAAGGTATGTTTTGGTTGGGCTGCAAAAAGGCGACCTTATTGTTAGCCACCCGGAATTTCATAAACGGGAAGCTACGCTAATGAGTAGCCGCAATGCAACCCGCGAAGATTTTGAACAAGTGATACAAGCCATTAAAAGCGGGCAAATAAATCCCGCTACTTATATTACCCACCGCGTTGCATTTGGAGAAGTGAGCGATAAGTTTGAAAGTTGGCTAAACCCGGCCAACGGCGTTATAAAGGCAATGGTGAGCATTTGAGCGCAAAAAAAACCTGAGGGGGTGAATCAATAGGAAACCGTCTATATTAAATTAAAACAGTGCTATTAGCTGGCAATTAATTTTGCCAACGCAACAAATAATGGCATTGCGGGTATGCAGAGAATTATTTTTTATTAACTGTCGTTTATACAGTAATATTAGTTTATGTTTGAAAACAAATAATATTACTTGCGTGCTTACCTAATACGCAAATTTTATTGAAACCTAAATTATGAAGAAGTGGATGTGCCTGCATTTGAACCTGTGCGGCTTATGCTTGTTAACTTTTAATATTGCCTACGGCCAATCTGTTGCTATAGATAGCAGTGGTAAAAGCGCTGCCGTAAATTATGCCAATGCGCTATATGTAAAGGCAATTGGCCAACAATTACCCCTGAATAACGGCCCTGAATATTATTTTTACGATCCCGCAGAGGTAAGAGGTTCGGCATATTTTATGGAAATGCCACACACGCCGGGTAGCGTATATTATGATGGAGAAAAGTACACCGGCGTGCGCCTGTTGTACGATATTTACAAAGATGAACTGGTAACCATTGATAACCAGTCTGCAAGTTATGTTTTACTCCCGGGGCTAGTGCAAAACTTCGATTTGCTCGGCCATCACTTTATCAATATTAATACAGATACCCTTGCCAACAATAACGTGATAAAAAATGGCTATTACGATGAATTGTACAGCGGCAGGTCGGCGGTGTTAACGAAACGCAAAAAGGAAATTCAAAATTATACGTCTTCAGTCGGCGAACTTGCAGCCTACAGTTTTTTCACTACCACAAAAGAAGATTTTTTTATCCGTAAAGATAAGGTGTACTATAAGGTGAGCAGCCAGGGCGATGTATTAGATATTTTAAAAGACCGTAAAAGCCAGCTAAAGCAATACATTAAGGCTAACAAAATAAAGTACAATAAAAATACCGGAACGGCCTTAGCCAGCATCCTTGCCTATTATGATCAAATAACCAGTTAAATGCAGAAATTTTACCTTTTAAGTTTTTGTTTTTTGCTTTTGTCTGGCACGCTTGTAGCACAGCAGGGCAATTCGCAACCCATAAGCGGCAGTTATCAAAACGCCACGCTTGAGCAATTTGTAACCGACCTGGAGGCCAAAGCCGGCGTTCATTTTTACTACGAGCCTGCCAAATTTGATAGTTTACGGATAACTTTTACTTTAACAGGAAAACCAATTGAAGCTTTTTTGGCGCAAGCTTTTAACGGAACAGATTCGCATTACACCATCATAAAGCAAAATATATTTTTAACCAAAGGCAAAATATTAAGGCCGCACGTTATAGCTGGTTTTTTTGAGGCTACGCCGCAGTTGGGTGTTGCCCCTAAAACTGCCGTAGTTGTTGAAGATTACGCAGAAGACAAGGATAAAAAAGTGCCTGATGCAACTACCGAAAATAAAACTTACGAAATTGGGCTGCGCACCAACACCATAGAACCCGGCAATGCCACTATAGCGGGCTACCTGCGCGATATAAAATCGGGGGAGCCGATAGTTGGGGCGGCCATTTATAATGCGGCCAACGGCATAGGTGTTGCGTCGGACCAGTTTGGCTATTATTCTATCACATTGCCAAAAGGCAAGCAAACCCTATCCATAAGGGGGCTGGGCCTTAAAGATACCCGGCGCAATATCATATTATACGGCGACGGCAAATTAAACATCGAGTTGCAGGACAGGGTGACCTCGTTGAAAGAGGTGAAAATTTCTGCTGAAAAAGTAGCTAATGTGCGCCGCGTGGAGATGGGCTTAAACAGGGTTGATGTAAAAAGCATTAAACAGGTGCCAACTGTTTTTGGCGAAGCTGATGTGTTGAGGGTGGTATTAACATTGCCGGGCGTGCAAACGGTGGGCGAGGCTACTACGGGCTTTAACGTACGCGGGGGCTCGACAGATCAAAACCTTATTTTGCTTAATGACGCTACCATTTACAACCCGGCGCATTTCTTTGGTTTTTTCTCGGCTTTTAACCCCGATATCGTAAAGGGTATCGAACTTTATAAAAGCAGTATTCCCGAAAAATTTGGCGGGCGCTTGTCATCGGTGTTAGATGTAACTAATCGCGAAGGCAATAAAAAGAAATTCGCAGGTTCGGCCGGAATAGGCCTTTTAACAAGCAGGTTAAATGTAGAAGGGCCAATTATTAAGGACAAAACATCATTTATCATCGGCGGCCGCACAACGTATTCCGATTGGCTTTTGAAATTGTTGCCCGATGCTTATAAACATAGTTCGGCATCGTTTTACGACCTTAACCTGGATTTAAGCCATCACCTAAATGAGAAGAACGATATTTATATTACCGGCTATTTAAGTAAAGATAATTTTAAGTTGAATAGTGATACCGCTTATGGCTACAGCAACAAGAACGCAAACATTAAGTGGAAGCATAACTTTAATAATAAGTTATTTAGTGTGGTAACCGCAGGCGTAGACGATTATCAGTATAGTATTGCAAGCACCGCTATACCGCTTAACGCCTATAGGTTGAAGTTTGCCGTAAACCAAACAAATTTTAAAACGGATTTTAAATATTTTTTAAACCCCGCACATAGCATAAGCTTTGGCATAGGCGGTATTTACTATAAAGTGCACCCTGGCGATTTTACACCTAACAGTAGTACATCATTAGCACAATCGGAAACCGTTGCGCAAGAGCAAGCACTGGAAAGCGCGATGTATATTGGCGACAAGTTTGATATCACACCAGACCTTTCTTTAAACGTAGGGCTACGCTATTCCATTTATAATTACCTGGGGCCACAAACGGTAAATAACTACGCCCCTAATTTACCCAGGATAGATGCCAATATATTGGATAGCACCACTTATAAAAAAGGGCAACTGATCAATACCTACCATGGGCCGGAAATCAGGGTGTCTATGCGTTATAACCTCGGCGATAATACATCGGTAAAGGCAAGCTATAACACTTTGCGCCAATACCTGCACATGTTATCTAATACCACCGCCATCTCGCCTACCGATGTATACAAACTAAGCAGCCCCAATATAAGGCCTCAATATGGGCAGCAGGTGTCTCTCGGTATTTATAGAAATGCTAAAGCCAATACGATAGAAACTTCGGTAGAGGTTTATTACAAAACAATTAAAGATTACCTCGATTATAAAAGCGGTGCTGTGTTGCTATTAAACCACGCTGTTGAACAGGATGTATTAAGCACCCGGGGCAAAGCTTACGGCGTTGAGTTTTTGTTGCGCAAAAATGTGGGCAAGTTAAACGGCTGGATGAGCTACACCTATTCGCGCACATTTTTAAAGCAGGATGATCCCAACGCGGGAGAACTGATCAACGATGGTGCTTACTATCCGGCTAATTATGATAAGCCGCACAACTTTAATTTTACGGGTAATTACCGCTTTAGCCACCGTTTTAGCGTCTCGTTAAATGTAGCTTACAGCACGGGCAGGCCAATAACATTGCCCGTGTCGAAGTATGAATATGGCGGATCGGAACGGGTAAATTATTCCGACAGGAATTTATACCGCATCCCCGATTACTTCCGGACTGATTTTTCGATGAATATTGAAGGTAACCATAAGGTGCACCAGTTAACGCATAATTCCTGGACCATCGGGGATTATAACCTCACCGGCAGGGCCAACGCGTATTCAACGTTTTTTACCGAACAGGGCGGCAGTATAAATGGCTACAAACTATCCATTTTTGCTAAGCCTATTCCGTTTGTTAACTATAATATAAGGTTTTAATAGGGTGTGGAAATATGAAAATTACAATTAAAACAATATACATAACACTGGGCATAGTAGCTATAGCATTGGTTTACGTGCGTTGCAAGCAATCTTATGTACCGCCAAACAGTTCAACCAATACCAAAACCTTAGTGATTGAGGGCTTTATAAATACCGGTGGCGATTCTACCATTTTCCGGCTTACCCGAAGCATAAAACTCACCGACATGGGCAAGGCGCCGGGCGAATTGAATGCAAAGGTCGCAGTAGAAACGGATAATAACACTGTATACCCTTTACAAGAAAAAGGAAACGGCTATTACGCCACCCCTGCGCTAAATGCAGCGCCCAATAGTAAGTACAGGTTAACCATAATTACAGCCGATAATAAAACCTACCAATCGGATTTTGTAGCGCCGAAAAATTCACCGGCGATAGATAGTATTAATTTTGAAGTAAAAGCCAATGGGGTACAGGTATATTCGGCTACGCACGATGCAACCAATAACACGCGCTACTACCGCTGGGATTTTAATGAAGCCTGGATAATATACGCAAACTATCGTTCGGTTAGCGAGGCGGTCAAGATCCCAAAAGATACCATCATTAACCGGACAACTGAACACCAGATATATACCTGCTGGGCCTTCGACCGCTCAAGCAGTGTTGTAATAAATTCATCCGCAAAATTAAGCCAGGATGTAATTGTGCATAATCCTGTTGCTTTTGTGGCTTCCAATTCAGAAAAACTGAGGAGAGAGTATAGCATCGGGTTAAAACAATATGCGCTCACCAAGGAAGCTTTTAATTACTGGCAAAGCTTAAAGAAAAACACCGAACAGTTGGGTAGCATATTTGATGCCCAGCCATCACAGCTCAAAGGTAATATTCATTCGGTAAGCGATCCAAATGAGCAGGTTTTGGGATTCGTAAGCGCGGGTGCCACCTCATCCCTGCGCGCTTTTTTAGGCTATTCGAAGATACCGGCCCTATGGTCCTTGACGATTGGTTTACCGTACGATTATTGCAAACTGGATACTTTTTATTTTAAAAACCCTAAAACAGGCGCCAATGATGTTTTGGGCTTTTACACCAGCAGTGCATTGCCGATACAGCCTGTATATGCGCCGTTTGTAGGACTGGTAGGTTATTCGGCCTCGTCGGCATTTTGCGCGGATTGCCGTTTTAGGGGTACTAACAAACGGCCCGACTATTGGATAGATGTAGATTAACTAAAATGCAGATGACAAACGTATATAAGCAGGTGATAAAGAGTATGGTATATGTATTATGCCTTGCTGGCAATTGCTTTGCCCAAACTTTGCCGGCTGTACAGGAGGGCTTAAAAAATTATAGCCAAACTACCCTGCAGGAGAAGGTATTTGTACACACCGATAGGGCCACTTACATGACCGGCGAGATAATATGGTTTAAATTGTACACCGTTAATGCCGCAACCAATAAACCGCTAAACATGAGCAAGGTGGGTTATGTGGAAGTTTTGGATGCTAAGCAAAACGCCATTTTACAGGCAAAAATAACTATGAAAGACGGCAGCGGTGATGGGTCGTTTTATGTGCCGGTAACCGTGGGGAACGGCAACTACAGGTTGAGGGCATACACAAATTGGATGAAAAATTTTAGCCCTGCTTATTATTTCGAAAAAACGATAACCATTATTAACCCGCAAATTATACCGGCTGCACCCGCAAAAAACAAAGCAGATGATGACGTTCGTTTCTTTCCGGAGGGTGGTAATCTGGTAGCCGGCTTGCCATGCAATGTAGCATTTAAGGCAACAGGCACCGATGGTAAAGGGGTGGATGTTAAAGGCGCAGTGATCGATCAAAAAAACGACACGGTAGCACGATTTGCATCGTTAAAGTTTGGCATGGGGCATTTTATGTTTACCCCAGTATTAGGTTATACCTATAAGGCTGTTATCCGTACAAACGGCGGCAAGCCAACCGTAAGAGAGCTACCAGCAATAGCCGCCAGCGGCTATACCATGCAGTTAACCAATAATAACACAGGGCAGCTTAATATTAGCGTAAACAGCGGGAACAGTACATCTGAAACAGTTTATATTTTCGCGCATAGCAGGCAACAGATAAAGGCAGTTAAAGAAGCCATTTTAACAAATGGCCTGGCACAGTTCCAGTTAGATAAAAGCCAGTTGGATGAAGGGATATCGCATATAACTATTTTTAACGGCAGCAAGCAGCCTGTTTGCGAACGCCTTTACTTTAAAAAACCAGCGGCCAGCTTAATTATTAACTCAGCACCCGGCATGCCGCAATACGGCTATCGTAAAAAAGTAAATATACCCGTATCTGCAAAGGGCATATCGGGCAAGCCCTTAAACGCCGACGTTTCCATGTCGGTTTACCGGTTAGACGGGCTTCAGCCAGCTGATGCGGGCGACGATATCTTAAGTTATCTCTGGCTAAGTTCTGACCTGCAAGGAAACGTGGAGTCGCCGGGTTATTATTTCACAAACAATACCGCCGAGGCAGACGAAGCTGCCGATAATTTGATGCTGACCCAGGGATGGCGCCGTTTTGAGTGGGCAAATGTTTTAAACAATAAAATGCCGGCATTTAGCTATGTGCCCGAAATACATGGACACATTGTAAGTGCTACCATTGCCGATAATGCAACAAACACACCGGCTAAGGGCATGCTGGCGTATTTAGCCGTGCCCGGAAAGCGGGTGCAACTTTTTGCCGCCAAGAGCGATTCGTTAGGCAGGCTGCTTTTCAATACAAAAAACTTGTATGGCACCGAACTGGTGGCGCAAACCAACACCCTGCGCGACAGCACTTACCACATCAATATTTCAAGCCCATTTTCCGGCCAATTCAGTCAAACTGTTTTGCCCCCCTTTAGGCCAAAGCCCGATATGCTGGAAGCTATTGAGGCACGAAACGTAGAGATGCAGGTGCAAAATATTTATGCCGCCGATAAGATAAGACAATTTTATAACCCACTTTCCGATAGCCTCGGGTTTTATACCAGCCCTGTAAAAACTTACCCGCTGGATAATTATACCCGCTTTACAACGATGGAGGAAGTATTGCGCGAGTACATTAGAGAAGTAAATGTAGTAAGGACAAAAAATAAATTCCGTATAAGGTTTATTGGCGAAAAAAGCTTTTTGTACGATCCTATTGCCTTGGTTGACGGTATTCCGCTGTTTGATGGCGATAAAGTGATGGCAATAGACCCGCTGCTGATTAAACGGCTGGAAGTAATACCGCAACGATATTTTTACGGTCCCGCTACTTTGGAGGGCATATTAAGCTATACCAGTTACAAAGGCAACCAAGCGGGCGTGGAGATAGACCCGCATGCAATTGTTGTAGATTATGAAGGGCTGCAAATGCAACGTGTCTTCTACTCCCCTGTTTATGATACCGACAACCAGGTAAACAGCCGGGTACCCGACTACCGTAACCTGCTGTTTTGGTCGCCGGGTGTAAAGGCAAACGGTACAGATCCCGTATCGTTTTACACATCAGACCAACCGGGTGTGTATGTTGGTATATTGCAGGGCATCACCGCCAACGGCGAAGCCGGCAGCGCGCAATTTACTTTCACCGTGAAACCGTAAGTTACAGGCTGGCACAATTAATTTAGGGGTTCCTGGAAACGGGCTGGTTTTGGCTGTTATAAAATGCTTCGCTTTTTATTTAACTATAATTTTATAATAACCGGCCCCCAATTGATAATTTTCCGTTACCGGTTTATCGCCAAGGTAAGCTTTTTTGCCCCCCGAAAGATTAAGCCGCACCCGGGCCGTTGAATTAGCAGGTATAACCACATTGTATTCTATACCATCGCCGGTACGTTTCCATGAAGATACTATTTCTCCGTATGGCCCGGTATGTTTGGCCTCAAACTGGTTAAGATTGGGGACAAAATTGGGCTGTAATACCACGTTTTTAAAGCCGGGTTGCTGCTCGTCGGGCTTAATACCGCCTATGCCGCTGTACAGCCATGCGCCTATATTGCCAAACATAATATGATTAAGCGATATATCTGATTTTGCATCTATCTTCCAATTCTCATATAACGTAGTAGCGCCGTTTACCATCCACCAACCCCAGGACGGGTACGTTTCCTGAGAGGCAATTTTATAGGCGACATCCGGGTAGCCATTATCGCTCAATGCACCTAAAATAGCTTTGCCTCCAAGTATCCCCACATCTAAGTGGAAATTATCTGCCGCCACCCTTTGGGCCAAGCGGGCGGCTATTTTGCTTTTAAATTGATCCGGCACCAAACCCCAGTAAAGCGGTACAGCCAGTTCGGTTTGCAGGCCCTTGTTGTAATTGCCGGTTTGCACGTTCAGGTATTTGGCGTTAAACGCCGCCTTTATTTTATTTGCCAGGGCTGTGTATTTAGCAACGTCTTCGGTTT
>CBFGNE010000038.1:0-11965 GCA_965649995.1 uncultured Mucilaginibacter sp. | reverse complement strand
TATTCAAAAGAGGTGCGAATTGTGGCCTTTTTGGCGGATAAATGCCGTAAATATTCAACTTTATAAGAGAATATCTATATTCTCTCACTCGAAACTGCTTGCTTAACAAACGCAAACCGCTCAATTGGATGCCTTGGTGATGATTATTTCTGGGGATAAGTTCTATCACGCTCGCTGGCTTATCGTGCATCAAATTTCATTGGGCCAAACAAGCATCAGCCCCCTCTATCTTCACCTGGCATGTAGACTTCTCTCTTATTTTCAAGTCCGTTCTCCCCGGCTACTGTATCCCCACATTGTTTGCGGTTAGTAAAGCTCCTGTGCCGCGTTTGGGACTACCGATTTGTAACCAATAAATACCGCGTAAGGGTTACCTAATTGCCAGCTAGGGCAGCTGCAAAAGCGGGAGATCGATCTTTTTTGGCTGAAGGTGCTTTTATCAAGCCTTAATACTTCCTTTAACTTACTTATGTGCGGTATTGTATAAATTTTAGACAGGATGTTGTAAACTCGACGGGCAGGTCGCAAAGTAACTTTGCATTGTAGAAAAAATGAACATGGCAACGCAAGCAATACAAACAATTACTTTTCCCGTTATCGGCATGACCTGTGCCAGTTGTGCATCGAGCGTTGAATCAATTATTGGCGCACAGCCAGGGGTTGAGAGTGCTGAAGTGAACTTTGCTACGCAGTCGGTTAGGGTTGCTTTTCAGCCAGAAACAATGCCGGTCACGAAACTTCAGCAGTCGGTTCGGTCCATCGGATACGACCTGATAATCGACACTGAAAATGGGAAAGAAGAGCAGGAAAAATTACAGCAACAGCATTACCAAACGCTTAAACGAAATATCACCTGGGCCACTATTTTGACGATCCCGGTTGTATTAATAGGGATGGTATTTATGGATATTCCGTTTGCCAACTACATCATGCTCCTTTTAACCGCACCGGTACTATTTATTGCTGGCAAAGGCTTTTTTATTGGTGCTTGGAAACAAGCAAAACATGCTCGTGCAGATATGGATACCCTTGTGGCTATGAGCACTGGCGTTGCATTTCTCTTTAGCGTCTTTAATACAGTTTACCCTGAATTTTGGCATCGCAGGGGGTTGCACCCGCATGTATATTTTGAGGCTGCATCGGTAGTCATTGTTTTTATCATGCTTGGCAAGTTGTTAGAAGAACGGGCGAAATCCAATACCTCCTCTGCTATTAAAAAACTCATTGGTTTACAGCCAAAAACGGTAACACTTATCACATCCCAAGGGGAGGTCATCTCTCCTATTCAAGATGTAAACCCGGGCGACCTAATACTTGTAAGGCCAGGGGAGAAAATTCCGGTGGATGGAACAATTAAAGAAGGGCAGTCCTTTATTAATGAAAGCATGATTAGCGGCGAGCCGATTCCTGTTGAAAAGAAACAAGGAAACCAAGTGTTTGCCGGTACAATCAACCAAAAAGGCAGCTTTCGTTTTGTAGCCGAGAAGGTTGGTAGCACCACGTTACTCGCACAGATAATTCAACTCGTACAGGATGCACAAGGTTCCAAAGCACCAGTGCAAAAATTAGTTGATAAAATCGCAAGCATATTTGTACCGGTTGTAATCGTTATCGCTGTGTTAAGTTTAATCGCCTGGCTGCTTTTGGATACCGAAAATGGGCTTACTCATGGTTTGATGGCTATGGTTACAGTTTTGGTTATCGCCTGTCCGTGCGCTTTGGGGCTTGCAACGCCAACGGCTATCATGGTTGGAATAGGGAAAGGCGCAGAAAACGGCATATTAATAAAGGATGCACAAGCCCTTGAATTAGGCTATCGGGTCAACACTGTGTTGTTAGACAAAACGGGTACAATTACGCAAGGCAAACCAAAACTTACGGACTTGGTGTGGGCAAATTCGCTTGCCGACAACCAAATTAAATTACGATCTATATTTCGTTCATTGGAGGAGTTTTCGGAACATCCATTGGCAGATGCTATTGTAGCGCACTTAAAGTCGTTTAACGACTCGCCGGTAAAGCTATCAGGTTTTAACAGCTTAACCGGACGCGGTATTGAAGCGGACCTGGAAGGTATTTTATATCTTGCCGGTAGCCATTTGCTCATTACCGAGCGAATGATTAAAATCCCACAGGAGCTTAAGGAGCCGATAGCTAACTTTTTACATCAGGCGAAAACTGTGATCTACTTCGCGTCGCAAAACCAAGTATTGGCAATTGCGGCTATAGCAGACGAGATTAAGCCAGGTTCAAGGTCAGCTATAGAGCAGCTTAAAAAGCAGGGTATCGGTGTGTATATGCTAACGGGCGATAATGCGCAAACTGCAAAAGCGATTGCGCGGGAAACGGGCATCGAGCATTTTCAGGCAGATATGATGCCTTCCGATAAGGCCACCTTTATAAAACAACTGCAAGCAGAAGGCAAAACCGTAGCAATGATTGGTGATGGTATTAACGATAGCCAGGCTTTAGCACAAGCGGATATAAGTATCGCAATGGCTAAGGGTTCAGATATCGCAATGGATGTTGCGAAAATCACGTTGGTTTCGTCTGATCTGCAGCAGATACCAACCGCCTTAAAGCTTTCAAGGTTAACCGTGCGTACTATCCGCCAAAATCTATTTTGGGCATTTATTTATAATGTCACTGGTATCCCGCTTGCCGCTGGCCTTTTGTATCCAATTAATGGCTTTCTTCTTAACCCAATGATTGCAGGCGCAGCCATGGCGCTGAGCTCTGTATCAGTCGTTGGTAATAGTCTGCGACTTAAACTTTCAAAAATCAATTTTTAACTTAATTTCCTATGGAAACTTTAAAATTCAAAACAACAATTAAATGTGGCGGGTGTATTGCCGCAGTTACACCAGCTTTAAATTCTTTAACCGAAATCAAACATTGGGAAGTAGACACTACCAATCCCAACAAAATATTGACCATTCAGTCTGAACCAAGCTTAAAAGCCGAGGAAGTTATCTCTGCTTTGGCAGGAAAGGGGTATCGGGCAGAACAGGAATAAGTCCTTAACTGGATATTGAAGATACTAAATTGCGATTTGGTTCGTAATTTGCCGCATCTTCATATTCTGTTTAATTGCGGAACGTTGTTTGAAACAAATGATATATGATACTACATATTAAGAATATGGTTTGCGACCGTTGTATAATGGTTGTAAAGCAACAGCTCGACAATTCGGGTTTCCATGTAAATGCTATCTCTCTCGGGAATGCTTCCGTTCAGCCTGATCCTGATGTGAACCAAATAAGCGAGATTTCTTCGGCTCTAAAGGTGCTTGGCTTTGAATTGATCGATAATGAAAAAAACCGTATCGTCCAACGTGTAAAGGATCTGATTATAGAAAAGGTTCACTATAGTGATCTTGCAGATGGCCGTTTTAGTTTCTCTAATTTTCTTTCAGATCAGTTTCATAAAGATTATACCTATTTAAGCCGAATGTTTTCCGAAGCAGAGGATACTACCATTGAAAAATTTATTATCCAGCAAAAAATCGAGAAGGTAAAAGAGCTACTGGAATACGGGGAACTGAATATGAATGAGATTGCCTGGAAAATGGGTTATAGCAGCAGCGCCCATTTGTCCGCACAATTTAAAAGTGTAACCGGGATTACACCCAGTCAATTCAAAGTATCAGAACCAGGGCATCGCACCCCAATTGATAAAATTTAGGTCTGTTGTGCAATTAGTGGGGCCATTAATCTAATTAGTAAACCACATCAAAATATCGAATGAACGATAGGAAGTATGACATACTGCAATCGCAGGAAACTGTAAAGTAATCACAGAATTATATACACCCGCAAGTCTACAACCAGATAGATTTGTATTGGTACCGAAGGCTCGTTGAAACACAAGCCAAGTTGCCTCAAATTAAATTAATTATGAAAAAAGTATTTTTAATAGTTGCTCTTATTGCAACAGCATTTTCACAACAAGTCCGTGCTCAAGATACCGCACAGTCGGTTTTTACACCCTTACTTTCATCTTACTACAATATAAAAGATGCATTGGTGAAATCGAATAGCGGTGATGCTGCGAAATATGCTGCAGACTTTTTTAAATCTGTAACCAGCATTGATCCCAAATCATTATCGAAGGACGATCAGTCTGCCTTTTCAAGCGTGAAAGAAAAATTATCCTTTAACGCCCGGCACATATCCCAAAGCACAGATATCAGCCACCAACGCGAACATTTTGCTGCATTTTCGGAAAATGTTTACAAGCTTACTAAAGCGGTAAAACTATCTGATAAGCCGGTTTACTATGCGTATTGCCCAATGAAGAAAAGTTACTGGTTATCGGCAGACGCAGCAATCAAGAATCCCTATTACGGCAACCAAATGCTCACCTGCGGTAAGGTGTCTGAGACGATAAACAAGTAATAAAATTTCAATCGGATTGGCTGCGACGAGTTTTACTCTTCGCAGCTTTGACGTTTAAATAAATATGCCAAATGCTGCATATATAACGCTTAGCAAATGAAGAAAATACTTCTTGTGGCAATGCTCTTTATAATATCTCAAACAGCATTTGCCCAACATAATATGCACGATATGCGGCCTATGCAAAAGCTGCAATCCGTAACATATACTTGCCCCATGCATCCCGAGATTCATGCTGCTAAGCGAGGCAATTGCCCAAAATGCGGTATGAAACTGGTCAAAGAAAAGCCGAAACCAATGGTAAAAAAGCCTGCGCCTATTAAAACGCTCACGACTAAGAAGTTACCGGCTAAAAAAAACGCCCAAGTTGGTATGGGCACAATGAACATGAGCAAGCCCCAGACAAATCCTCATCAAGAACATACACCTGTCATGCGAATGCCCGCAACCGACACCTCGAAGAAATCAGATAGTATGGCCGGAATGAAAATGGGCAATGCGATGTCACCTGAAGAAATCGGTCATGCAAAGGCGGGTTTAGGGCCAATCCATACTGTAACCAGCAATGTGCTGCCGCATACCGTTCGTTACGATCTTTATATCGCTGATACGATTGTCACATTTGGTGGGAAACCTAAGCGGGCTATTGCCGTGAACGGCAGTATTCCGATGCCTACTTTGACATTTACAGAGGGAGATACTGCTGAGATTTACGTCCATAATCGATTAAAAGAAGAAACTTCTTTGCATTGGCACGGCCTCTATTTGCCTAACCGTTACGATGGGGTTCCTAATTTGACGCAGATGCCCATTATGCCTGGCGCAACGCATCTTTACAAATTCCCAATTAAACAGCACGGTACGCATTGGTATCATAGTCATACAGGCCTGCAGGAGCAAATAGGCATGTATGGTGCATTTATCATGAAAAAGCGCCAAGAGTGGGATATACCCACTTTGCCTGTGATATTAAGTGAATGGACCAATATGAACCCCAAGGAAGTTCACCGTAGTCTACATGCGGCATCAGATTGGTTTGCTATTCAAAAAGGCTCTACGCAAAGTTATCTCGAAGCGCTTAAGTCTGGAAATTTTAAGACGAAAGTTGCCAATGAATGGAAACGGATGAACGCCATGGATGTGAGTGACGTTTATTACGATCAGTTCCTTATCAACGGAACGAACCATAATGAGCAGCCGCAATTCAAAGCAGGTGATAAAGTGCGGCTAAGAATTGCAAATGCCGGTGCTTCGTCCTATTTCTGGCTAAAATATGCTGGCGGCAAAATGACGGTTGTGGCTACTGATGGCAATGATGTAGAGCCTGTTGAAGTTGATAGGCTGATTGTTGCTGTATCTGAAACCTATGATGTCGTCGTAACTATTCCTCATAATAAAAGCTATGAGTTTTTGGTAACACCTGAAGACCGGACGAAATCAGCATCACTATGGCTTGGAAAGGGCGCAAAAGTTTCGGCCGGAAAAATGCCCAAACTGAAATATTTCGCCGGGATGAAAATGATGAACGCCATGATGGATATGGGCGGCAACATGGTTCAAATGGATGGTATGCAAATGCAAAACCAGATAATGGACATGAACACCGTTATGTATCCTGAAATAACCGGCGAAGCAAAACCAGCACCCAAAGATGCAAAAGCCAGTATGCCTGGAATGAATATGAGCGCGGATAACCCTGATATGGTGACACTGAACTACAATATGCTGCGCGATCCAAACAAAACTACTTTGCCAAAAGGGCCGATGAGGGAATTAAAGTTTGACCTTACCGGCAATATGAATAGGTATGTATGGACCTTAGATAATAAAACAGTATCAGAATCGGACAAGATATTGATTAAGAAAGGTGAAAACCTACGGATAATCCTTTACAACAACAGTATGATGCGCCATCCGATGCATTTGCATGGACATGATTTTAGAGTTGTAAACGGACAAGGCGAATATGCGCCAATGAAAAACGTAATTGACATTATGCCGATGGAGCAAGACACCATCGAATTTGCTGCTTCCGAGCCTGGCGGCGACTGGTTTTTTCACTGCCATATCTTGTATCATATGATGAGCGGCATGGGCCGTGTCTTCAGCTACGAAAACTCAGCACCCAATCCTGAAATTCCTGATCCTAAATTGGCCCAACGCAGACTGTTTTGGGACGATCAAATGCCACATTTAATGGGACGAATCGGTTTAGAAAGCAACGGGACTGACGGAATGTTAATGTTGGGTAACACCAGATGGAAGGCTACTACGATGTGGCATTTAGGGACGGATGCGATGATGGGCTATGAAAGTGAAACCACCATTGGCAGGTATATCGGTAGGAACCAATGGCTGTTCCCTTATATAGGTTTTGACTACCATCATAAAGACTTTAACCCCGATGAGCACAACATCTTCGGCAGCGACGCAAAAAACATGTTTGGACAGTTGAGTAACAAGGAAAGGCGGAATACGGTAGTAGCCGGTATAGCATATACACTGCCTATGTTATTTGTTGCTGATGCCCGTATCGACGGTAACGGTAAATTTAGGTTTCAATTAGGGCGGGATGATATACCTGTTTCCAGCCGAATGCGATTCAATATCATGGTTAATACCGATAAGGAATACGCAACCGGTTTAAGCTATATTGTTACTAAATATTTTTCCTTATCAACGCATTATGATAGCGACATGGGTTTAGGAGGTGGTGTAACATTAACGTATTAGTTACCGGTAGCGCTGGATTAATCGGACTCTCAGTGTAAAGTTAACCAGTACTAAATCTGCAGGTTTTATACGTTGTAATTCCGCTAACAACCAATGACCATTGCAATACTTGAAAAGCCTGACAGCAATGCCGCTATAGTACCGCTAACTGCGCATGCAATGGCAGCTTTTTCCACAATCGGTTTTGTTAATAAGCGCTGGCGCACGTCCTTTAGCCTTACACTATTGAGTTGCCGTATCAAGTTAAGGGAATGCCGGTTTCTATCGGCAGTCAATTAAATCGATGCCTGCGCCGGCTAATTCGAAATGATTCCCGAATGGGTAATCAAGGATACCTGCGTTTATTTTCCGCTTCATGTAACATGACCGGGCAAGCCTATGTCATAGCAGCGTTCATTTTAAAACTATGGCATTAGAAATTAAGGCGCTTACCAAGCAATATAACGCAACTAAAACTGGGTTATCAGATTATTCCATCACTATTGATAAAGGCATATTAGGTTTACTTGGCCCTAATGGCGCCGGTAAATCAACCTTGATGAAGATAATTGCCACCATTAGCCAACCTACCAGCGGCACTATACTTTTAGATGGGATAGATATTGTAAGCAACCCCAACTTCATTCGTAAAGTATTGGGCTACCTGCCACAGGATTTTGGCGTTTACCCCAATTTAAATGCCTATGAATTTTTAGAATACATTGCAGCCATGAAAGGCGTGGGGGGCAAGGACCTGCGCCGGCGCATTGATATGCTGCTGGAAGGTGTTAACCTGACAGCCGATGCCAAAAAGCCAATTGGAACCTACTCTGGCGGCATGAAACAACGCGTTGGCATTGCGCAGGCCCTCCTAAACGACCCTAAGGTGCTCATATTTGACGAACCCACAGTAGGCCTCGATCCCGAAGAGCGGGTTAGATTCAGGCAACTGATTAGCGAGATGGCTGATGATTGTATCATTATCCTATCATCGCACATCGTATCTGACATCGAAACCATTGCCGATGAAGTAGCCATTATGCAAAGCGGCAAACTCATTACCAAAGGTTACCAGCACGATATTATTGAACAGGCCAACGGACGAATATTTGAAGTGCTTTTAGAGAGTAGCGAAGTAGCAGCATTTAAAACAAAGCACAAGGTTATTGATACCAGCCGCCAAAAGGACCGTACCCGGGTACGGTACATTAGCACCGACACGACTATCGTTCCTGCATCCAGGCCTGTGGATGCCGGTTTAGAAGATGCCTACTTATTGTTAACGCAACATAACGCTTAAGCCGATGCAATACATTTACAGCATTGTAAAAGCCGACTACCTGCAGCGTACCCGCAGCTATGCTTTTTTACTTACACTGGCTATAACCATTTATGTGGCTTACCTGTTTGTGCCGCCTGTCAGCGCTTCGTACACAACTTTGAGCGCTGTGGGGTTCAAAAGTGTTTATAACTCCGCATGGGTTGGTTATATATCAGCCACCATGACCGCCGTAATGCTATCCTTTTACGGTTTCCTGCTGGTAAATAACAGCATTAAAAGAGACACAGATACCGAAGTGGGTTTAATTATTGCGGCCACGCCTATTTCTAATTTCAGGTACCTGCTGGCTAAACAACTGAGCAACTTTGTTGTGCTTTGTACCATTGCCGTTTGCACGTTTGCGGTAAGCATACTCATGTTCTTCGTGCGCGGGGCCGGGTATCCGCTTGTTCCGGCTCACTTTATCTTACCTTACTTGCTTTTTGTATTGCCGGCCATGTTCCTGGTAGCTGCATTAGCGGTAGTGGCCGAAGTATTTTTAGGGAAGCGCAGCATTCTGCAATTTATCATATACTTCTTCCTTTGCGGGGCTGCGCTCTCTTCTCTTAATACCAAAAGCGCCGTCCCTCCCAGTGGCTTTTTCGATCCTTTTGGTTTAAGCCTGGTTACAGGCAGTATTAAAAAAGAAATAAATACCCGGTTCCATCAGCATATAGAACAAGTATCATTCGGGTTTATCTTTAACAAACGCCGGCCCTATCAACTAATCACCTGGAACGGCATCAACTGGACATCTCTTTTTATTTTTAGCCGCTTGCTGTGGATGAGTTTTGCGGTAGCACTGGTTTACCTTTCCTCCTTCTTTTTTCACCGGTTTGATTTTAAGAAAGCAGCCGGCAAAAAGAAAAAGTGGGCAGCGGTAATGCCAGATGATGAAGGATTCGCCGTTATTCCGGCTGGTATAAGCAGTGCTTTGTTGCCACCGGTAGTTTTTAATTATAGCATAGTGCCCTTTATCAAAACCGAGTTGTTATTGCTCATAAGACAAGGGAACAAATGGTTGTGGTTGCCCAGTATAGGTCTAAGCCTAAGCATGCTTTTTGCGCCTTTACCTATAGCATCTTTGTACTTACTCCCGGCTTTGTGGTTTCTACAGGTAACGCGCTTGTCAGAATTGGTAACGAAGGAAAAGACTAACCGCCTCCATTACTTTACTTACGCATCTTACAAACCCTTACAACGGATGTTACCCGCCCAAATCATAGCCGGTTTCTTGTTAGCTATGGCACTGGCATTTCCACTGTTGTTGCGGTACGTTATAGTGATGGACTGCTTATCAATCATTAACCTCATCATTGGGGCCTTATTTGTGGTTTCGCTGGCCGTATGCCTGGGTATTTTGAGTGGCGGCAAAAAACTGTTCGAAGTTATCTTTTTCCTGCTCACCTATGCCCTTGTAAATGGCCCGGCATTTGCCGACTACCTGGGCAGCCTGCCACAACACCATAACCTGGCTTTCACCGGCATTCTTTCAGCCATTATTTTGGCCTTATTGCTGATTAGCTTTTGGGCGAGGAAGTACCAGGCAGGGCATTTGTAAGGCACTATCCTTCTTTCTCTTCCTCGGGCTTTTCAAAAAAGTTATCCTTTAGGTCGTCGGTTTCTCGGCGGTCGCGTTTGGTGGGGCGGCCGGTACCGCGGTCGCGTTTTAGCACCGGGGCGTGGAACATGGATTTGAAGGCCGTGGTTTGTTCTACCGGGGTAATGTCCTGATAGTAATCTACCGCTTTTTTTGCATCCACGCGGTTCTCTAATAAACCGGCCACCAAAATCACCTTACGTTCGGGGCCTTTCGAGATTTGGTAGCGCTCGCCTATCTTCACCTCGTGCGATGGTTTGATGTTGTTGCTTTCCAACTTTACACGGCCAGCCTTGCAGGCATCAGAGGCCAGCGTACGCGTTTTGAACATGCGGATGGCCCAGAGGTATTTATCTATTCGTAGTTTTTCTTTTTCAGGCATTTAATTAACAATTTTCATTTTAACAACAAACCACGGTACTGGCTCAAAGCCATTTTCCTCATCATTCATATAATTCACCACGGGTTCCCAGTTATCCAACGATTCGAGGAGCCCAAATTTATTTACTTTAACGTTGAACTGTTCATCTAATGTTTTTGACAAATCGTGGCAATGAAAAGTATGATGGTCTCCACCCCATTCTACGCCGATTAGATCGTAGCCGATCAACTCTTCATTTGGTTGATTATTTTCGGGTGTCCTTTTTAAAAGGTTCGTGTAAAGCCCAATTCCGTCCATACCCTTTTGTGGAATAAATTTTTCTATAAGTTCACCCGCTTCTGTTTCATTGAAATAAACCGACACAATTTTTAAGTCACTCCGCCCGAGAAAAAATTTGTCACGATAGATTTCTACTGTATCCCTGTCAGAAAACAAACTTGGCCAGCCAATCCTTCCCGCCTCTAAATTTTCACCTACCCATATTTGGAGTTCGTTTATCTTTTCCCTGGAGATGTTATAGGTTGACATTATTTTTATTAGATCCGGCACACTATTACACTCTGCCCAGGAAAACGACCATCCGTCGAGCAGGCTATCATTAACACAGGTACTCGCCGTATGGATACATTGGCCGTTCACAGAGCCATAAGCGGCTTGTATATCTAATAAGTAATATCCTCCTAAATAATAGTTCATAAAAACGATTTAAGAGTTTGCACTCATTCAAACAAATCTCCCCAAAAATCCTTTAATTTGACAAAATTTATTTCGTTACTAAATGATCGATCTTAAAAAAATGATTGAGGATGCCTGGGAAGACAGGAACCTTTTAAACTACAGCGAATATACCAATGCCATTGAAAGCGTTATTGAGCGCCTGGATAAAGGCGAAATACGCGTTGCCGAGCCTATTGGCAGCCGCTGGCATACTAACGACTGGATAAAAAAGGCCGTTATCCTTTACTTCCCTACCCGCCAGATGGAAGAGATAAAAACAGGCCCCTTTGTGTTTCATGATAAAATGAAGCTAAAAACCAACTATAAAGAACTTGGCGTGCGCGTGGTGCCCCACGGTATTGCCCGTTACGGCGCTTACCTGGCCAAAGGCGTTATCATGATGCCATCGTACGTAAACATTGGCGCTTATGTAGATGAAGGCACCATGGTTGATACCTGGGCAACCGTAGGCTCCTGCGCGCAAATTGGCAAACATGTACACCTGAGCGGTGGCGTAGGCATCGGCGGTGTATTAGAGCCTGTACAAGCTGCTCCTGTTATTATCGAGGATAACTGTTTCCTTGGTTCGCGTGCTATTGTGGTAGAAGGTGTGCATGTAGAGCGCGAAGCCGTTTTGGGTGCTAACGTGGTGTTAACTTCATCTACCAAAATTATTGATGTTACCGGCCGCGAGCCGATAGAATATAAAGGCCGCGTGCCTGCCCGTTCGGTAGTGATACCGGGTACTTATGCTAAAAAGTTCCCTGCCGGCGAGTACCAGGTGCCTTGCGCCCTCATCATCGGCACCCGCAAAGAATCTACCGATAAAAAGACAT
>CBFGNE010000037.1:0-12063 GCA_965649995.1 uncultured Mucilaginibacter sp. | reverse complement strand
CGGGTTTGCTGCACAACGGTATGTGGGCACGCGAGTGGTACTTTACTTTTGATCTGCTTGGCTATGATGCCAAAAACAATCAACCCCTGGTAGGTGATCTTCTGCAATTGGCCCAGTATAATTTCGGTCCGGATCAGAACCAAATGGGCCAAATATGGTCAGCATTATACCAGATAATAGCTCGCGCCAATGTAGTTATCGATCGTGCGCAGGTATGGAAGCCGGATCCGAATAAACCTATAGAGGCAACGCATCAAACGCAATATATTGCCGAGACCAAATTCCTCCGGGCTTATGCTTATTTTCAATTAGTTAACTTGTACGGCCGGGTGCCACTTCGTACCAAGTATATAACCCTGCCAACACCTACAGATATTAACCTTGGCAGATCGTCCGTTGCCGATGTATGGGCATTTATTGAAAAGGATCTGAAAGATGCTGAAGCAGGCCTTCCGGTTTCCTATTCTGCTTCTGAAAGCTACGGACGTGCTACACAAGGCGCTGCGGTGGCACTTTTGGGTAAATCTTATTTATATGAGAAAAAATGGGCATTGGCACAAACCGAACTTACTAAGTTAACCCAGGCACCTTTTAGTTATTCGCTGGCGCCAGTTTATAATGATCTTTTTGATGATCCCAACCAGAATAATCCGGCTCTGAATCCTGAAACTATTTTCCAGGTGATGAACCAGAAATGGACAGATTGGGGCGTAGGTAACCAATATTACGTTTTTGGAGGGCAGGAAACCTGGGGAGGCAAAGCAACACACTCCGACCGTGCGCAGGAATACGGCTGGAACGATTGGAATAACGTACTTGTAACTACAACGGCTGTTAAGGCTTTTACCTATCCTAACCCGGTTACTCCTGCTGTGAATTACGTAGATCCCCGCGCAGCCTTCACCTTTTACGGCGATGCTGCCAGTGGCGGGCAAACACAGTATTGCCAGCAATGTACCCCTGGGGTGCCGCCTATAGCTTATCCCTATGCTTCAAAAGGGTACGCATGGCTTAAATACGAATATTATAACAAACAAGCGTCTTTTGGCGGGCCGCAAAGCGGTATAAACGGCCAGGTAATACGCTATGCTGATGTATTGCTTTTGCTGGCAGAAAGCTATATACAACAAGGCAATACCGGTGCCCAGGCATTGGCTCTAATTAACCAGGTGCGCAGCAGGCCAAGCGTTAACGCTCCGCTTTACCCCTCGCTTGGTAGCCAGGCAAATGCCATGGCCATTTTAATGCGCGAGAGGCAGTTAGAACTAACCGGCGAACAAAGCCGTTATTTTGACTTGATACGCTGGGGGATTGCGAAGCAAACAATAAATGCTGAAAGGCAAATTGAGAGTGGGTCACAGCCGTTTCAGGATAAAAATGTGCTGTTCCCAATACCTTTAGCCGAAAAGAATGCTAATTCTGCAGTTGCCGCCGATATTTCGGGAGACTGGAATTAATACAGAATAACATAAACTAAAAGGGCCTGCAGCGGTAGTGTTGCAGGCTCTTTTTCGTGAAAATTTACCACGTGTACTATTAAAAAAATGTTTTCAGGTAATCCGTTAGAGAAAATCGTCAAAACAGCTCCGTGTCCTATATGGAAATGCTGATAAAGCAATGCCTTTTAACTATTCCTCAAACGCACATCTTCAGAGCTATTTAAAATCATTATGCTTCGCTGATTCTTATGCCCATTACAATATCCAATTCGGTTGCAGATACTATTCTACTTATGAGGCAGGCAAATAAGTCATCTGTTGGTTTAATTATATGATTTAACGTAGCTTTGGTAAGCCAATACCTATACTTATGAAACACCTGGTTTTTTCGCTTGCTTTATTGCTTAGCGCTCCGTGTCTACTAAAAGCTCAACCTGCTCCTGTTAAGGTGGAAGAGGGGTTGGTACAGGGGATTTCTGAAATGGGCCTTGCCATTTATAAAGGCATTCCTTTTGCAGCGCCGCCGGTTGGAGAACTGCGCTGGCGCGCCCCGCGGCCGGCAGCAAAATGGGAGGGTGTTCGCCATGCTGATAAATTTGCTCCCGAACCTATGCAGGGTGGCAACCCGGTATCCGGAAAAAGCGAGGATTGCCTGTATCTGAACGTTTGGACACCTGCCAAGTCGCCGACGGATAAAGTACCGGTGCTAGTGTGGATATACGGAGGTGGCTTTAACTTTGGGGGCACCGCTGAGCCAACATATAACGGAGAGAAGCTTGCGAAAAAGGGCGTGGTGTTGGTAAGTATCGCCTACCGGGTAGGGCAGCTTGGCTTTTTAGCACATCCCGAACTTAGTGCCGAAAATTCCGGCCATGTTTCGGGCAACTATGGCCTGCTGGACATGATCGCCGCTCTTGAATGGATCAAGAAAAATATTGCTGCTTTTGGCGGGGACCCTAATAAGGTTACCATCTTTGGCGAATCGGCCGGCGGTATAGCGGTAAGTATGTTATGCGCAAGCCCTTTAGCAAAAGGCCTTTTCCATGGTGCAATATCCCAAAGCGGCGGTTCATTTGGGCCTACACGTGCTACAACTTTTCCGGGCGAAAATATGAAAAGCTTGCCTTATGCGGAAGCTGCCGGGGCGGCGTACGTTAAAGGTGCCGGCTTCAGTTCAATTGCTGATCTGCGAAAGGTAGGCGCAGACAAATTGCCTCCGGTACGCGGGTTAGCATGGCCTATTATTGATGGCCGGGTTATACCGGGCGACCAGTATAAACTTTATGAAGAAGGAAAATATAACAATGTGCCTATCCTGATAGGTTATAACTCCGATGAGGGCGCAAGTTTCTCGCCTCCAAAAACTCCGGAAGATTATGTTGCTGCGGTAAAGGGTCGCTATGGTAAATTTGCCGACGACCTTATTAAAGCGTATCCTGCAGGCACCGGTAACGTTGCAAAAACCGCCCGCGATCTGTCGCGCGATGCTGCATTTGGATGGCATACCTGGAGTTGGGCAAGGTTGCAGTCAAAGGGCGGATCGAAGGTTTTTTATTACTATTTCGATCAACACCCCGACTATCCGGAAGGTTCGCCGCGCGCGGGATATGGATCGCCCCATGGGCAGGAAGTTGCTTATGTATTTGGTACGCTCGATGCTTCGAACCCGCAAACCACTAAAACAGACTTGGGTATTTCAGATGCGATGGGCACTTATTGGACAAATTTTGCAAAGTACGGCGACCCAAATGGACAAGGGCAGCCTAAATGGCCCGCATTTAACGATGCTCACCCTGTTGTAATGTACTTCTCACAAACTGCATATACAGGTCCTGTACCGGATGCTGCAGCGTTAAAGGTGTTGGATGCTTATTTCAAATGGAGGCGTTCGCCCGATGGCGAAACCGGGATTTAATAAAAATTTGTATTAAGCAAGGTAACTTAGCTTTGTTTAACGCATCAGTTGCTTTAAACTTTAATCAGTATCGTTTATAAAAAAAGTTATTTTTGGGTTCTTATAACATTAGGGTTTGTTAGGTATTTCCTAAATTGGAGGCAATAAATAAGTTTTTAATTCCCTAAAGTGGATAATCCGTAACGCGGTGTCTTAATAACCTCTCTGCCATAATTTCACCCTATTAGCAGCCTATATTAAAAACGATTGGGATAAACCAGTTAAGCAGATTCAATTCCCACGGGGGCGGCATTTCCCATCATATGGCCTTCTACCGCGTTATCGCTGAACCTAAACCGTAACTTGCCATGTTTCAAACAAAGGGCAAAGCGTAAAACTTACCAGCCGAAATGTTAAGGCTAATATCGAACCAACTTATCAAACACATGTTTGCTTGTTAGCAATGCCGTGAGGCCTTGGGGTGAGGTCGCCAACATCTGCACCTGCGCTTTTGCGCATAATATTAAAAAGGCTTAAACTGTAGTCGTCCGGTTAGCTTGACGGTATAAAATTTTGTCGTTTTGAACATTTAATGCCCTATTTACTCACTTTTGTACCCGTTCGCTCATCTTGTCGGTTGATATTTTTGGCTGCCCGATCAATAAACCTGATAGCATTTTAAAATAGAAACAAGTGTTTTTTAGTTGCCGGATACGGAACGAAAGCACTGTTATTAAAACGAAGATCGTTTTATCAGCTATTGTTTATAGCCGGGGCAAACGTAATTTATTACCAATTAGATAAACCTATATTCATGTTCAACAAAAAACAAGTTTTGAAGCAGGTTTGCTTCAAGCTAATGGCACCCTTGCTTTTACTCTGTATAAGTATATCTGTTAAAGCATCCGTCATGTCATACAAAAAATATGCAAATGGATTGCTATTTAAGCTGGACAGAGGCTTAATGCATGTCGCCGTTTGTAAGGATGATATCATCCAGGTAAAATACACCCCGTTTGATAGCTTCAGCAACAAGGTTTCGCTCATTGTTAATAAAAAATGGGTGCGCTCCGCGTTTGGCGTAAGTGAAAATAAAAACCAGGTTATCATTACAACTGCCAGGTTGAAGGTAATAATTAGTAAAACTACTAATGCGATAACCTATGCTGGCCTCAACGGCCGGGAGATTACTTCTGAGGACGGTAAAAGTGTTATCCCTGCCACCATTGCTGGTATAAAAACTTGGAATATAAGTACCCAGTTCAATTCGCCCAAAACCGAGGCGCTTTTTGGACTGGGTTGCCACCCTGTAGACACGGGGGCGATCAACTACAAAGGAAGAAACCAGGACATGGCCATAAAATATTTAACAGGCGCAATACCTGTATTATTATCTACCAGGGGCTATGGCCTGATGTGGGATAACTATTCTGCATCTAACTTTTACGGCGCCGAGGAAGGCAATACCAAATTTAAATATGTATCCGAAAGCGGGCGGGAGGTTGATTATTATTTTTTCTATGGTCCCGGTTTCGACCAGGTTATCAACTCGTACCGTATAGCAACCGGCAAGGCTCCTATGTTCCCTAAATGGGCATTTGGATTGTTCCAATCGCAGGATAGGTATATGAGCCAGGACGAGGTGCTGTCTGTTAAAGATAAATACCGCAATAACCATATCCCCGTAGATGTTATTGTGCAGGATTGGTATTACTGGGACCCATTCCCTATCGGAGTGCACGTAATGAACCCAGCCCGCTACCCCGATCCCAAAAAGATGGTTGACGAGTTGCATAAGGCAAACATCCATGGCATGATATCCATTTGGCCTGTATTTGGCAAAGGGACAAGGGACTTTGATACTTTAAAAAAAATGGGCGGGTTAACCAGTATTACCTGGGATAACGTTGTTACGCATACTTTTGACACCTACTATGATGCGCATAACCCCAAAGCCCGCGAATTGTATTGGGACATGGCCCGCGACAGCCTGGTTAAAAGGTACGGCTGGGACGCATGGTGGGTTGACCAATGCGAACCTGATAACGGCGCGCTATTAGATGAGCGACGCAAAAGCGATTTTTGGACAGGGAAGGGGATTGATTACTTTAATACCTATGCATTGCAGCATTCTACAGGTTTATATAAGGGCTGGCGCAGGGATATACCAAATAAAAGGGCTTTTTTCTTGCTCAGGCAATCCTTTGCGGGCGAGCAGCGGAATGCAGGCACGCTTTGGTCATCCGACATCTCGTGTTCTTTTGAATCTTTTAAAGTACAAGTACCACAGGGTATTAACGCCTGTGCATCCGGCATCCCGTATTGGACGTCGGATATCGGTGGATACCACTATAACTGGACTGCTCCGGATTGGTCGAAGCCTGAATTCAGGGAGCTGTTTACCCGGTGGTTTCAATTTGGTACGTTTTGCCCCATTACGCGTATCCACGGCAAGGGGGAACGGGCTATATTTTCCAAAAACTGGGACGAAGATACCCGCGCCATTCTGATGAAATTCGATAAACTTCGTTACCGCCTGCTTCCCTACGTATATTCTCTTGGGGCAAAAACCACCATGGAAAATTATACTATGATGCGTTCGTTGGCATTTGATTTCCGGAATGATGCAAACGTTTATAAAATACCCGACCAATACATGTTCGGCCCGGCATTTTTGGTGAACCCGGTGACCGCCAAAGGGGAGGTAACCAGGGATGTTTATTTACCGGGATCTTGTTTATGGTATAATTTCTGGACGGGCGAAAAGCTATCAGGCGGCCAACACGTTGATGCACGTGCCCCAATAGGCCTGATGCCGTTGTATGTACGCGCCGGCTCTATCGTTCCAATGGGCCCCGAAGTTGAGTATGCCACCCAGGAAAAAAATAAAGTTATCGAATTGCGCATTTACCCCGGTGCTGATGGACGGTTTACCTTTTACGAAGACGAAAATGACAACTACAATTATGAGAAAGGGATATACAGCACTTTTTCATTAACCTGGAACGATAAACAACGTAAATTAAGTATTTCTGACACTAAAGGGGATTTCCCGGGTGCATTAAGGCAACGTACGTTTAACGTTGTTTTAGTTAACGGCGAGCGTGGATCGGGTCCGTTGGAAGCCCTTAAAACTGATAAAAGAATTGTATACAACGGCAGCGCTGTAGCGGTGAAATTGTAAAAGCACCAATACAAGTATCATTGAATACATGAGGGTGTAATCAAACATCTTATTGGATATAGGAATGAAGCTGTTGCACCTACAATGCAGGCAGGCTATTGTTTTAACCGTTTTTTTTACGAGAAACCAATTTTACCTTCAATATGAAAAACTTAAACTACTTTTTTGCTACAGCCATCACCATGCTGGTGGCATCGGGGTGCCGCAAACAGGAAACTGCGGCTCCACCTGCTAAAATGCCTATTAAAACTGCCATCAGCAATTCACTGATGGCCACCAGTTACCCGAGCTACAACATTAACCCGATCGCGCCTGATCAATCAGGGGTATCCAGTACAGCGGCTCAGATCGCCTCAAAGATCCAGTTAGGATTTAACATTGGTAACACCATGGAGGCCCCCAATAATGAACAGGGGTGGGGAGCCCCCATGATTACCCAGGCATTCGTGGATAAGGTAAAACAAAAGGGCTTTACCGCTATACGGATTCCTTGTCAATGGGATTATTCCCATATCATAAATACAACAACTGAACAAATAGACCCGGCTTGGCTCGATCGCGTGCAGCAAGTAGTGCAATACTGCGTTAACGACGGTTTATATGTGATACTAAATATACATTGGGACGGGGGCTGGCTGCAGCAAAATTGCACAGCTGCTCAGCAGCCTGCCGTTAATGCCAAACAAAAGGCGCTTTGGGAGCAAATTGCAACCAAATTGCGTGGTTTTGACGAACATTTGCTTTTTGCCAGTACAAATGAACCTGATGTAAGCGATGCCACAGGGATGAGCGTCCTACTTTCTTATCATCAAACTTTCATCGATGCGGTTAGGGTAACCGGTGGGCGCAACCGTTACCGGACTTTGGTTGTGCAGGGCCCAAGTACCGATATTTCAAAAACAAACAACCTAATGAACACAATGCCTTCAGATTGGGTGGCCAATAAATTGATGGTTGAAGTTCATTACTACACTCCTTTTAATTTTTGTTTAATGGAAGGAGACGCTTCATGGGGAAACATGTTTTATTATTGGGGTTCGGGGTATCACTCCTCCACCGATCCTACTCGCAATGCAACCTATGGTGAAGAGTCGGACCTCAATGGATACTTCCAATCGATGAAAACAAAGTTTGTTGACCATGGCATCCCGGTAGTATTGGGAGAATTTTCAGCAGGACGCAGATCATCCCTTACAGGAGATGCTTATGATCTCCACGTTGCTTCCAGGGCGTATTGGTATAACTACCTCACACACCAGGCATTAGCAAACGGCATCCTTCCATTTCTTTGGGACACAGGTTCGATTATCGATAGGTCAACGTATGCAGTGAGTGATCAGCAGCAATTAGCCGCGCTTGTGCAAGGAACGCAAACTGCCACATCTCCGGGAATTCAGGTTGGAAGTGTATATCAAATTTTCAATAGAAACAGTTTTAAAGCTTTAGAGTTTGCGGGCTGGGGCACCGCAAATCAAACCGCGGCAGATCAATGGGATTATTCAGCCGGACAAAACCAGCAATTTAAAGTGGAAGATGCCGGAGGTGGCTACTACCGGTTAACACCTACGCATGCCACCGGGAAATGCTTGGAAATGTATGGCTGGTATGGTGCTAACGGTGGCCAGGCGGATCTATGGGATTATACAGGTGGAAACAATCAAAAGTGGCTAATTCAGGCAACCGACAATGGATACTATAAAATTCTCAACGCGAATAGCGGAAAGGCCCTTGATGTTTCAGGATATTCACTCCACAATGGCGGCGCGGTTCACCAATGGGATTACCTGGGTGGCAAATAGGAACTATGGGCATTTGTGTAAATATAAAGTCATACCTGCTGTATTCTATTTAAACGATTTGTTAAGTGCTCGTTTTTAGCCCTGTTTCAATTGCATTTAAAAGCTCATAATTTTAGTTGGTGAAAATGCAAGTGAATGCGTTCCGGGTTGAGAGCCGGACGCATTTTTTTTAATAACTTATCCACAGAAAGTTTCGTATAAAATTGAAAAATGCCCTGTTTTAATTGAGTAAAAGTTGGCTGTTTATGTAACATTTGTACTACTTTAGTGTACCGACTTAAAAAGCTTATTTGTTGACTTTGTGCCCTTCCAATATTATTCTCCGATGCAAATAAAATTTTACTATCTTCTTGCGGTTACGCTAATTTTTGCATGTAATAATTCTTTCGGGCAAAGCAATCAGTACCGGTTTTCACAACTCGACGTAAGTAATGGGCTATCGCATAATCAGGTTAACTGTATATTTAAAGATTCTGGAGGCTTTATGTGGTTTGGTACTGCATCGGGCCTCAATAGATTCGATGGGTATACCTTCAAAGTATTTAGGCATGATAGCAACAATAAAAATTCTATCGGTGATGATTTTGTAGCAAAGGTTTTCGAAGGTCCCGGTAAAAAGTTATGGGTGTTTTCGCGTTATAGTTTTTGCCTGTACGATACTGAAACAGAGATGTTTATTAACGATGTGCCGTTAATTCTGCAGTCTTTAGATCTCCCTGTTAACCACAACGTAGCCAAAATAGTGCAAACCAGCCCGGTTGATTTTTGGTTTATGTATACCGATTTAGGTATTTACAGGTACAATACCGTAACTAAGCAAACCAAACGCTATTATCAAGGCGCCCGTTCTAACCCATCTTTATATTCAAGTTCAATTGCCGACATCATTGTTGATGGCAAACGCAATATCTGGGTAACATACAGCAATGGAACGGTTGAGATGTTGGATATTAAAACTAATAAAATCGCCTATCACACAGACATCTTTAATAAAACCGTCGATAATAAAAACGGGAATTATTCTTTGATTGTGGATAAGGATAATGATTTGTGGTTTTATGCACCATATGGTGCCCTGGGCGTAATTTACTACAAGCCCTCCACAGGGGCACTCCGACGCATCGACAACGAATCAGCCGGGGCAAAGTTAACAACAACCAACATAAGCAATATTATCCAGGCCGATGATGGTTTAATTTGGATTGCCACCGACCACGGAGGCATAAACATACTGGATAAAAGAAATTTCAAAATTACTTATTTGCTGAACCGGCAAGACGATGCGAAATCATTGACGCAAAACAGCGCGATACTTTATAAGGATAACCTTGGTATTATGTGGGCTGGTACCTATAAAAAAGGCATAAGCTATTATCATAAAAGCATTATCAAGTTTCCGCTTTACCGGCATTTTGCCTCGGACCCAGGCAGCTTGAATTTTGAGGATGTAGACAAGTTTGTGGAAGATAAGCTTGGGAATTTATGGATCGGTACCAATGGAGGGGGGCTTATTTACTTCAACCGCAAAACAGGCAAATTTAAACAATATAAACATGATTCCGGTAATTCAAACAGCCTGAGTAATGATATCGTCATCAGCTTATGTATGGATCATGATCAAAAATTATGGATAGGCACCTATTTGGGCGGATTAGATTCCTTTGACGGAACCACATTTACTCACTACAAGCATAATGATAAGGTAACAACCAGCATTGCAGATGATAGGGTTTGGAGCATCCTGGAAGATTCTTCACAACGATTATGGATAGGTACCTTTGCGGCCGGGCTTGAGATATTCGACCGTTCGAAGAAAATATTCTACCATCCTTTTAAGGAACCTGATATAAGGAGCTCGATGATTATTTGCATTTTTGAGGATAAACAGGGTAATATATGGGTTGGGGGATATTTAGGGATAGACGTTATATTAAAAAATAGCGGACGCGTAATTCATTATGTATCAAACGGACGCGGCAAAAATATTTTAATTGATAATACAATAAACAATATTAACCAGGATCACCGCGGGTTAATTTGGATCGCCACTCCAAGTGGATTAAGTGTGCTTAACCCTAAAACAAACACTTTCACCTCACTGACAAAAAAAGATGGCCTCCCGGCTAATTCAATATCTGGCATTGAAGAGGATAGCAGAGGAGCGATGTGGGTAAGCACCTCTAACGGGTTAAGCCGCATCACCCTAACATCAAAAACTAAAGCTTTTACTTTTCACGTAGAAAACTTTGACGAAATGGATGGCCTGCAGGGCCGGGAATTTAACATAAGCTCGGCTTTGAAAACACGTAGCGGTGAATTGATATTTGGAGGCGGCAATGGCTTTAATATTTTTGATCCTGCAACTATAGAGCCCGTAACAAATAAGCTACAGCTAACCTTTACCGATTTTCAGTTGTTCAATAAAAGTGTAGTTGCCAATGAGTATATAAACGGTCATGTTGTATTGTCTAAAGCGATAGCCGCAACGCACGATATTACACTTAATCATAGTGAAAATGTCTTTTCTATTGAATTTGCTGCGCTTGACTTCTTAAACCCGGGCAAAGTTAAGCATCAATACATGCTGGAGGGTTTCGACAAAGGGTGGGTAACTGCCGATAACAGGATACGAAAAGCCAGCTATACCAACCTGGATCAGGGCGATTATGTTTTTAAGGTACGCGCTTCCAATTCAGAAGGGGTGTGGAACCCGGATTATATTTCGTTAAGCATAAAAATACTGCCTCCATTTTGGGAATCGACCTTAGCTTATATTATTTACATAGTGCTTATAATCAGTGGGCTATTGTTTATTCGACAAAGAGGTATACAAAAATTAAGAAGGGAATTTGTAGCAGAAAAAGAAAAACAGGAAGCAAAATTAATAATTGAACAAGAGCGCCAGGAAATTAAGCGCATGCAGGAACTTGACCAGCTGAAGACTAAATTTTTAACAAACGTAAGCCACGAGTTCAGAACGCCGCTATCATTGATTATGGCACCGGTTGATAAAATGCTTATCCGTGCCGACGCGGAACAAAATCAGCAGTTGAACATGATAAGGAAAAATGCCAGGCGATTATTAAACCTTGTAAATCAGCTGCTCGATTTTCGTAAGATGGAAGTTCAGGAATTAAAATTGCATAGCAGGCCAGGAGATATTGTGAAGTTCATCAGCGAGGTGAGCCAGTCATTTACAGATATTGCCGAAGGGAAGGATATCAATTTTGTATTTGACACAACGGTTGATTCTTTGTTTACCAGTTTCGATCATGATAAGATAGAAAGGATATTGTTTAATCTGATATCAAATTCATTTAAATTTACTTCTGCCGGCGGACAGGTGAGCGTATTGCTTAATGTAGATAAAGGGACGGGTAGCGATGCCTCTCTCGAAATTAAAGTAATTGATACAGGTATTGGTATCCCGCTGGAAAAACAAAGTAAAATTTTCGAGCGTTTTTTTCAGAACGATATTCCCGAATCGATGATTAACCAGGGCAGCGGCATTGGCCTTGCAATAACACGCGAGTTTGTAAAGATGCATGGGGGGGAAATAACAGTTGAGAGCGAGCCCGACCATGGCAGCTGTTTTATTATCAAACTACCGCTAACTATTTCTACGGGGCAGCAGATTGATATTTTGGTTGATGAAGAAGTTGGTAACGAAGGTCGGGCTGACATCACCCATAATGAAAGTAAAACGCCATCCAAACAGCAGCGGGCGAACAAAATGCCGGTGGTTCT
>CBFGNE010000036.1:0-12164 GCA_965649995.1 uncultured Mucilaginibacter sp. | reverse complement strand
ATTAAGGTTGATGACCTATCGCGCCCATACAGCAACGCCGAAGTAGAAGGCTATAAAAAAGCAATAGATAATTGTGGCAGGCCAATGGTGCTAAGCCTCTCGCCGGGCGAAACACCTGTTGCCCAGGCGGCGCACGCCACCCAATACGCCAGCATGTGGCGCATGGCCGATGATTTTTGGGATAACTGGAAAGAGGTACTGCACATGTTTGATTATGCCAAAAACTGGGAAGGCGTAGGCGGCCCTGGCCATTGGCCGGATTGCGATATGATACAGATAGGCAAACTATCAAAACGGGGCCCGGTTGGCAACGAGCGCTACAGCCGCTTTACCGAAGACGAACAATACACCCACATGACATTTTGGAGCATTTACCGCTCGCCTCTGATGATTGGCGGCAATATGCCGGAGAACCGCGAACTGGAATTAAAACTGTTCACCAATGCCGAAGTACTGGCAGCTAACCAAAATGGCGAGAACCCAAAACAACTTTATAAAAAAGATGGAGCAATGGTTTGGTACTCGCATGTGCAGGGCAGCAAGGATATTTACGTAGCACTGTTTAATATAGCCGATAGCAATAAAAGCGTTAGGGTAGATTTTTCAGCGCTGGGGTTAAAAGGCAAAGTAAAAGTGCGCGACCTGTGGAAGAAACAAGAGCTGGGGCAATTTAAAAAAGCCTATCAACAAAACATCAACCTTCACGGCTCGGCACTGTTGAGGCTATCACCAATAAAATAAAAAAAATCAAATCTCACACCTAACATTACATATCTAATAAAAATGACCGATTTAAAAACATTTGAAGTTTGGTTCATCACCGGCAGCCAGAATTTATATGGAGAAGAAACTTTAAGGCAAGTTGCAGAGCATTCGCAGCACATAGCCGAAGGTTTAAATAGCGCCGGGCAAATAGCCGTACGCGTGGTATATAAACCAGTTGTAAAAAGCACCGACGAGATATATCAAACCCTGCAGGAAGCCAATGTAGCGGAAAATTGTATTGGTATAATTACCTGGATGCACACTTTCTCCCCTGCCAAAATGTGGATCAGGGGCCTTAATATCCTGCAAAAACCTATGCTGCACCTGCATACGCAATACAACCGCGATATCCCCTGGAGCAGCATCGATATGGATTTTATGAATCTTAACCAAAGCGCCCACGGCGACCGGGAGTTTGGCTTCATGGTATCGCGCCTGCGCAAAAACCGCAAGGTGGTAGTAGGCCACTGGCAGGATACCGAAGTGTTGGGCCAGATTGACGCATGGGCACGTGCCGCTGCCGGCTGGCACGACTGGCAGGGTGCAAAATTTGCCCGCTTTGGCGATAACATGCGCTTTGTTGCCGTTACCGATGGCGATAAAGTAGAGGCAGAAACTAAATTTGGCTTCTCGGTAAACACCTATGGCATTGGCGATCTGGTTGCCGTGATCAACAGCATCAGCGAAGCTGAAGTAACCGCCTTAACCGACGAATACGAAGCAACTTATACGATGGATGCCTCTCTTAAAAAAGGTGGCTCAGGTTATTCATCTGTTTACGAGGCAGCTAAAATTGAATTAGGGCTGAAGAAATTCCTGGAAGAGGGCGGCTTTAAGGGCTTCTCGGATACCTTTGAAGACCTGCACGGCATGGTACAATTGCCGGGCATTGCGTCGCAGCGTTTGATGGAAGCAGGCTACGGTTTTGCCGGCGAAGGCGATTGGAAAACTGCTGCTTTGGTACGCGCCCTTAAGGTAATGGGCAGCGGGCTTGCAGGCGGTAATGCCTTTATGGAAGATTACACCTACCACTTCGATCCGGATAATGAACTGGTTTTAGGCTCACATATGCTGGAGATAGATTCCTCATTAGCCAGCGGAAAACCCGCGTTGGAAGTTCACCCGCTTGGCATAGGCGGCAAAGCCGACCCAGCGCGTTTGGTATTTAACGTAGCAGGAGGAAGCGCTTTAAATGCATCGCTTATTGATATGGGCAACCGTTTCCGTTTGCTGATAAACGAAGTAGAAGCAATAGAGCCGCAACACGACCTACCCAAACTACCTGTAGCCCGTGTGCTATGGAAACCACTGCCCGATATGAAAACTGGCTGTGCAGCGTGGATCTACGCCGGTGGCGCACACCATACCGCTTACAGCCAAAATTTAACTGCCGAACATTTGCAGGATTTTGCAGATATGGCAGGCATCGAGTTTTTAAGGATAGGCAAGGATACCAACATTGCGCAGTTCCGTAACGAATTACGCTGGAACGAAGTAGCTTACAAATAATTATCAAAACAGGCAGCCGAATGGGAACAGGCTGCCTGTTTAAAAACCTAATTAATAAAACCAAATTATGAACAAGTTTACTACTATAGATTACGTTATTTTCGTTGTCTATTTCATCATAGTATCCAGCTATGGTTACTGGGTTTACAGCCGCAAAAAAATAAAAGGCGTATCAGACAGTAAGGATTTCTTCCTTGCCGAAGGCTCGCTTACCTGGTGGGCCATCGGGGCCTCGCTCATCGCATCCAATATTTCTGCCGAGCAGTTTATCGGGGCCAGCGGTACGGGCTTCGCAGTAGGTTTGGCTGTAGCCGCCTACGAGTGGGTAGCGGCTATCGCACTTATTATTGTTGCTGTATGGTTTGTGCCGGTATATCTTAAAAATAAGATCTTCACCATGCCGCAGTTCCTCCATAAGCGGTATAACGAATCCATGAGCTTTATTATGGCCATTATCTGGCTGTTTATGTATGTATTCGTCAACTTAACCTCCATCCTTTACCTTGGTGCGCTGGCACTGAATAACCTTATTGGCGGCGATGTAAACAGCATGCACATCATCATCATTGCGCTGGCTGTGTTTGCTTTGTTTATCACCCTGGGCGGCATGAAGGTTATTGGCTTTACAGATGTAATACAAGTGCTGGTATTGGTTATTGGCGGCTTAGCCACTACCTATATTGCGCTAACCTTAGTAAGCGAAAAATTTGGCTACGGCAAAGATGCCATTGCAGGTTTTAACGCCATGCTGAAGGATGCGCCGGAGCATTTTAAAATGATTTTAGCCAAGCCAAAACCGGGTGCGCCACAGGCAGATATTGACAAATACCTTACCCTGCCGGGCATTGCCATGTATTTTGCTGGTCAATGGATAGTAAACCTTAACTATTGGGGCTGTAACCAATACATTACCCAGCGTGCCCTTGGTGCCGACTTGAAAACCGCGCGTACAGGTATCCTGTTTGCCGGTTTAATGAAACTGGCGATGCCGATAATTGTGGTACTGCCGGGTATAGCTGCATACGTTCTTCACAAAAACGGCGGCCTGCAACAGGAAATGCTGTCGGGCGGTAAATTCAATTCAGATAATGCTTATTCTGCCGTGCTTGGCTTTTTGCCAACTGGTTTAAAAGGGCTTTCGGTAGCGGCGCTTACTGCTGCTATTGTGGCATCACTGGCGGGTAAAGCAAACAGTATATCTACCATATTTACGCTGGATATCTACAAAAAACACATGGACAAAAACGCCAGCGAACACAAAATGGTGAACGTTGGCCGCTGGGTTATTTTGGGTGCCATGGTGCTTTCTATAGCCCTTACCTGGAAAGATCTTTTGGGCATCAGCGGCGAAGGAGGCTTTACCTTTATCCAAAAATATACAGGGTTTATCAGCCCGGGTATCTCTGCCGTATTCATTTTAGGTTTCTTTTGGAAACGTACTACAGGCGCAGCGGCTATTGCAGGTATCGTCACCAGCTTTGTCATGTCGGTAGTGTTCAATAACTATGCGCCGGCCTGGTTCGGGCACGAAACCTTCCTGTACACTGCTTTCCCGAGGGCAAACGGCACCTGGGAAATTCCGTTCCTCATTTGTATGGGGCTATCGTTTTTGTTCACCATTATAGTGATGGTGGCTATGAGCTTAGCGGGTCCTAAAATTAACCCTAAAGCTTTTGATATTGATAGGAGCATGTTTAAAGTCGACAAGACTACGCTTGCGCTTATCATTGTAACCTTACTATTATTAACCGCGCTTTATGTGAGGTTTTGGTAAGGGTTTAAAGAGTCTCTTCTGTTTTATATTGGTAATACACTGGCTGACCGGGCGCCCGCCCGGCAGCCTTTTATTTAAAATGGTATTTTTGATATAAACAGCAGAAACGATGGCTGCAACCCAAGTTGCTCTATACTACAAACACACCAGCTGAGGGCTAATAATTAAGAAAATGAAGGCGAAAATCATTCTAAAACTCGCATTTATTGTATGCATCTCTGCATTTACACATAAAGCTACAGCACAACAAAACAAGTATATACCCGACGTATTAAGCTGCGAGCATTACACAAACCCATTAGGTGTAGATGTACAAACCCCCGCTTTAAGCTGGATACTTAAATCCTCATCGCCCCTTGCAAGAGGGATGCGCCAAACAGCTTACCAGCTGTTGGTGGCAGGTTCTGCAGAAAACCTTAAAGCAAACAAGGGCGACATCTGGAACCCGGGCAAAATCGCCTCCGGCAAAACGAACCAGGTAACTTATTTGGGGAAACCGCTGTTATCCGGGCGCAAGTATTGGTGGAAAGTACGTATCTGGGACGAAAAAGGTAAGCCATCTGCATGGAGCGCACCTGCATTTTGGGTAATGGGGATATTAGACAGCAAGGAATGGAAAGCCGGTTGGATATCCGCAGCAGGCGCAGAAAAATATGCACATGAATACAAATCAGCAAAAACCGACTTTAATTTAAAACGCGACTTAGCAGAATTCCGTGCCAATAAACCCGCTCCTTCCGATTTAAATTTCTCGTCGATGTTGCTGCGCAAGTCGTTCCCGGTACAGCCGGCTTTAACCCGCGCAGTTATCAATATCAGCGGTCTTGGCCAGTACGAGCTTAGCGTTAATGGCAAAAAGGTGGGCGACCAGATATTTTCGCCTGGCTGGTCGGATTATCGTAAAACCGTGCTTTATGATACTTACGATATTACCGGCATGCTTAAAAAGGGTTCAAACGTTATCGGCATAATGCTAAGTAACGGGATGTATAACATCATGCCCGACTCTGTGAGGTATGTAAAATTTCTGTCCTCCTACGGGCCATTAAAAGTAATAGCCACTATGAAATTAGAATATGCCGACGGATCGGTACAGGTTATTGGAACGGATAAATCCTGGCAAGTATCGCCGGGACCGGTAACCTATTCCAACCTTTTTGGCGGCGAAGATTATGATGCCCGTTTAGAGCCCGCCGACTGGAACACTGCATATTTTAAAAAAGCCGGAGGCTGGGCTACTGCTATTAATTCCCCGCCGCCGGGCGGAGCGTTAAAAGGGCTGTCGTGCGCGGCACCGCCGGTTAAAGTGATAGAAAGCCTTAACCCTGTAAAAATAATGAAGCTTAGACCTGGCCTGTGGGTATACGACCTGGGGCAGAATGCCTCTGTTATGCCCAGGATTACTGTAAAAGGCACTAAAGGTGCGTTTGTACGCATTATACCATCCGAACTACTGGCAACTGATGGAACCGTTGACCGTAGATCGGTTACGCAGGACGGTGTGCGCCCGGCCTGGTGGCAATATACCCTGGCTTCTGATAGGCCTGAGAAATGGTTCCCTAAATTCTTTTACCAGGGAGGCCGTTATTTACAGGTTGAATTGCATGCCGCCCCCGGCGATACGGTTTTACCCACAATTGAGGCACTAAAAGGCGAGGTAGTGCATTCCTCTGCAAAACCCATCGGTAACTTTTCATGCTCCAACGAGTTGCTTAACCGCATATACACGCTGGTAAGGTGGGCACAGCGAAGTAACATGATGAGCATCATGACCGATTGCCCTCATCGCGAAAAACAAGGGTGGCTGGAAGAGTGCCACTTGAATGGCCCTGCGTTACGATACAATTTTGACATGGCGCCACTGTTTAGAAAGGTGATGAACGATATGTCGGACAGCCAGTTGGGTAATGGCCTTATACCTAATATTGCCCCTGAATTTTTCCACGCCAGCCCCGATCCAACCAACGCATTCCGAAACTCTCCCGAATGGGGAAGTTCGTTTATTATTGTGCCCTGGCAACAGTATCTTTTCTCGGGCGATATATCCTTAATGCGTACCTATTTTCAAAAAATGAAGCGTTATGTCGCTTTCCTGGAATCGACGGCGAAAGGCCATATACTGCAAACAGGCCTTGGCGATTGGTACGATATCGGGCCAAAACCGGCATGGGGATCACAGCTAACCCCCGAGAGTTTTACTGCAACCGCTATTTATTTTTATGACAACCAGATCATGGCTAAAATGGCGGCCCTTTTAGGGATGACTGCAGATGCTGAAACGTATGCCCTAAAAGCAGAGGCCATCAGGGTGGCTTTTAACAATGAATATTACAAGGCGAATACCAACAGCTATGCAACAGGTTCAAACACCACGTATGCCATGCCGCTATATCTTAATATAGCCAATCCGGAGAACAGAACCGCCCTTATAAAAAACCTTGTTGCGGATATACGTAAGCAGGGGAATTCATTTAATTCGGGCGAGGTAGGTTACCGGTACCTGTTGGGCGCATTGTCTGACGAAGGTGCTTCGGACGTGATCTATGATATGAATAACCAATCGGACCGGCCTGGTTATGGCTATCAGTTGAAAATGGGAGCAACAGCATTAACAGAAAAATGGGATGCGGGCGTAGGGAGTTTTGGGTCGCAAAACCATTTTATGTCTGGCGAGATCAGCCAATGGTTTTTTGAAGGGTTGGCCGGAATAGGAGTTGACGAAAGCGGCGCAGGTTTTAAAAAGATAATTATAAAGCCTGCCGTTGCAGGCAACCTAAGCTGGGTTAAAGGAAGCTATCAAACCGTAAGCGGTACTGTTTACACAAACTGGGAAAGGCATGCAGGCCAGTTCTCGTTAAGAGTGAACATTCCCCCAAATACCGGGGCCAAAATTTACTTGACTGCAACGAGCGTGCAAAGTGTTAGAGAAAGCGGGAAACCGGCGGGAGATGCAAGGGGGGTAAAATTTATGGGATATGAAAACGAGGTGGCCGTTTATGAAGTAACATCCGGCAATTATTATTTTCAATCAGCCATTCAATAGCGTAACCGGCAACAGTTTATTGTGTATCTAAACTAAAGTAAAAAACAGAGCCTACGCCCTCTTCGCTTTCCACCTGTATGTTGCTGTTGTGGTAGCGCAATATTTCCGAAACGAGGTACAGGCCGATGCCGAAACCGGACACCGTTTTTATCCGTTCGTTTTTAGAGCGGTAAAAGCGCTCGAATAAGCGTTTCTGGTCAGTACCACTGATGCCTACACCTTCATCGCGCACGTATATTTTCACTTTTTTGGCTTGATTTTCGCAGCCTATAGTGATAGTGCCGCCTTTTGGCGAGTATTTAATGGCGTTGCTTAACAGGTTCATCAGCACCTGGCCAATTTTATCCTTATCGGCAAGCAATGTTATATCATTACAATCTTTTAATACAACCTTATGGTTTGACGACAGGTACTGTGCATCAATAGCAGTTTCCTCTATTACAGGATGAAGGTCGAAAGGTTCGATATTCAGCGAAATTTTACCATCTTCCAGCCTGGCAAGGCTCAAAAAATCCTGTATCATCACCGTCATCTTCCTTGCCTGTACGTTTGCCCGCGTTAAAGCACTTATGGTAAAACTGTCCCCGTTTTTTTTCGCATTGGCCAGCAACACCTGTATGTAGGTTGTCATGGAAGTAAGTGGCGTTTTAAGCTCGTGGCTCACCATGGCTATAAAGTCGTTCTTGCGCATTTCCTCCTGCTTCTTTTCGCCAATATCCCGGGCTATTTTAGAAACCCCTATGATATTCCCGCCTGCATCCTTAACCGGTGATATGGTTAAAGAAACATCCAGCAATTCGCCCGTTTTACTCAGCCGCTTGGTTTCAAAATGCTCCACCCGTTCTCCGCGCCGCAGCCGCGATAATATCAGTTGTTCCTCTTCCAGCCTGTCTTCGGGTATTAGTTTTAGGATGGGCTCTCCTATCATCTCTTCCGCTGCGTAACCAAAAGTGCGGGTGGCCGATTCGTTCCAACTGGTAATAACCCCTTCAAGTGTTTTGCTAATAATGGCATCGTCGGATGATTGTATGATGGCCACCAACCTGGCGCTTTTTTCCTCTGCCAATTTACTTTCGGTAATATCTATCACCGTGCCGATAAAAAAGCTCGCAGCGTCATCTTTAAAATAAACTTTGCCCTGCGACCTAATCCACCTGCTTTCGCCATTATCGAAACGCGTTATCCTAAAAACGATATCATACAAGCCCGTTCCCGCAGGGTCCATTGCTTTTTGTATTTCCTTTTCTACAAATGCGCGGTCATCCACAAAAATATGGTCGGAAAATACAGCAAAGGAAATGTCGGCATCCGGTGCGGCACCATAAATTTTCCGGCATTCTTCAGACCAGGTCAATTCATTGGTAACCGGGTTATACTCCCATGTACCCATTTTGATGGATTCCATTACCATGCTTAAACGGGCAACACTTTGCTCCATCTGCTGTGGTACATGCAGCAAGCGGTATTCCAGTTCCCGTTCCCGTTGTAATGATAAGGCGAGTTGTGCTTTTAAAGCATCAATTTCTTCCATTGGTATTGTGTGCTCTTTAATCACAAGGATATTTTGCTTCACCGTGAAAGGTAGTGATTTAAGAACAACAATTAACAGTATTGCAAAATAAATTTAAATACAAGGAAAGCCATTCCATTGTAAACCAATGGATTCTATAGCTTGGAGCTATTTAATATAGGGTTTTGGCTTGCGTTTACCTGGTAGGTATAAATTTTATAATTGTCGTCAACTTCCACTATTCGGTAACCCTTGTATGCCGTGCCCCAATCGCCGCCAATATGCGAATCGAAGAAATGCGGGAACCTTTTTCCGGTATACCTCACACCATCGAGCGCGTGGTCGTGCCCGTGAAAGGTTGCCTTTAGGTTAGGGTAAGTGTGCAACAGTTCTACGGTTTCCGGGCAGTCTAAAAAGCCATCGTCTTTAAGCCACTTCACCGGAGGAATATGCAGCACCACAAATACTATCTTTTTTTCCGCAAATTTGTCCAGCGAGGCCTTTATAAAGGCGTTATCAGGGCAAACATATCTACCTTTGGTGTCGGCAGTATTGGCCAAAACAAAGGCAATATCGCCATACTCAATAGTGTACTTATCTTCATAACTGAACACGTTTTTCCATACGCTGGCATCGGCAAAATCGTGGTTACCGGGGATGGTGTGGTACGGAACGTTCAACTTATCAAAATACCTGGTTTTAATTTCGGGGAGCAGGTCGGGGCGGTTGTGCACCAGGTCGCCGTTTACCACTACCATATCCAGGTGGTTTTTGGCGTGGTCATCGTTTAGCCATTTAATAAGATTGGCGGTATTCTCTTCAAACGGGGTGCCCTGCTGCCCGTAGTGGATATCTGATGCGAGCGCAAACCGGAGCTTTGGTTTGGAAATAGCACCGCGTTTATAGGCGTTACCCGGATTGGCAAAACTGTTTATAGCGGGTAAAAGCGTAAGCCCGGCCAAAGTGGTTAAGCTGGTGCCAATAAATTCCCTGCGGTTGCTCATCGTTTTTTTGTAAAAATAAGCGCCTAATATTAATTCGGCATTAAATATACGCTTTATTTTATGCGGCAATTGTTGCGTGTTTCTATAAAAAAACAGCCCCCGAATTAACTTCCGGGGGCTATATATCTATTTGCATAATGCTTTACTTAACGATGGTTACGTTACCAGACCGTACGCCCTGGCCATGTTTAAGATCGATAATGTAATAGTAAACATCGGGCTGTAAAGCGCGGCCGTTAAAAGTACCATCCCATGGGATACCGTACCCTACAGAGGCAAACACTTGTTGGCCGCCCCGGTTAAATATCTTAACGGTACAATCAGGGTATAGGTTTATGTTTGGAAGCACCCAAGTATCGTTATACCCATCGCTATTTGGCGTAAATATATTTGGCAATACCATAGCGAAGTTTGCCCTGGTTACCACAATATTATAGCGTTGTATTGTAGTACCATCCTCGGCAGTAACTACCACAAATATTTGGTTTGGCCCATCAGCTAATGCAATATCATCGGATGATGTGCCGCTTGGCACAAATACTCCGTTTATCTTTATTTTGGCATTAGGGTCGCTTACTATCGCAACTACATTGGTTTTGGTAACGCTGCTTTGCACGGTGGCCGTATAATTAAGCGTCGTCCGGTTAAACAATGGGCTTAACTCCCCTGTGGTTAAAAACAACGAGGTTAAGCTTGCATCGGTAGATGGTGGCCTTACTTCGCGTTTAACCACTACATGGTACTCATTTGGCGTGCCATCGGCGGCAGTAACTTTTATGGTAATTGTATTCTGCCCCACAATTAAAGGTATACTTCGCGATGCGGTACCATCTGTTACATTAACGCCATTAACGGTAACTGTGGCTGTAGCGTCGCCAAGTGTGGGGGTTATCCTGATATTGTCGTTGCCGTACGGAACAGTAACGTTATAATCATTTACTTCCGCAGCAAATGCAGGCGATAAAGTACCTGCACTAATGGTAAGCCCCCCCAAATTGGCGTTGTTGGAGAATGCCCTGCGTATGGTAACTACGTAAGTTTTTGTGCTGAGGTCCTGCGCGGTTACCACAACAGCAATATCGTTATCGCCAAGCCCTAATTGGGTTGCTTCAGATTCTGTTCCGCTGGCTAATTGCTGGCCTAGCACTTCTATGGTGGCGTTAGGCTCGGCCACGGTTGGTGTTATAGTGGCCGAGGTTACGCTATTGGCGACATTTACGTAGTATTGCAACACATCCTTATCGAAAGCCTGCGTTAACGGGCCTGCGTTGGTTAAAAGAGCAGATAGGTTGGCATTATTTGATTTTAACCTGGTTACTGTTACCGTATAATCCTTAGGTACGTTATTTTGTGCAGTTACCCTTACGATAATTACATTTTGCCCCAAAGCGAGCGGCAGATTGCCAGATGCGGTACCACTGGTTACCGCTACATTATTAACAGTAACGGTAGCTGTCGCGTCGCTGGTAATTGGCGTAAAGGCGATATCTGTTACCGTATTGTCTACTGAAATATCGTAACTCTGGTTAGAAGATGAAAATACCGGCGACAGTGTACCCGCGTTTGGAACGAGGTTTGCCAGGTCGGCGTTGCCGGATGCTTCCCTTGTAGCTACTATCGAATACGTTTGCTTGGTGCCATCCTGTGCAGTTACTTCAATATCTATAGTATTTGTACCAACTGTTAACGGTATGGTATTGGATGCGGTACCAGATGCAACCGCAACATGGTTCACGGTAACTGTAGCCGTGCCATCGCTGGTGTTGGGCGTAACTGTAATACCCGCATCGGCATTACTAATAGTTGTGGTGTAACTATGTGTACCCGGAGTAAATACTTGGTCTAAAGTCCCCGCGCTTAGGGTAATGCCGGCAAGGTCCTTATTAGAGGAAGGTGCACGGGAGATATTCACAAAATATTTTTTTGTATTACCACCCTGCGCGGTTACCGTTACCGGTATGGTATTAGCGCCAACGTTTAGCGGGATATCAGGCGAGGCCGTGCCACTTATTACCGTAATGCCATTTACATTTATAGCAGCTGTTGCATCGGCTGCGGTTGGCGTAAGCTTTATGGTGCTTACAACATTGCCAACTGTTGCTATATTGTAAATAGTTGTATTGGGCGCAAAAACAGGGCGCAACGCTCCTGCATTCGCTGTTAAATTCGATAGGTCGGCATTTATAGAAGGTGCCCTTGTTACAGTCACCGTATAAGGATTGGTTTCGCCGTTTTGTGCGGTAACAAGTACATTGATGGTGTTGGTGCCAACCACCAGGTTTATTGGGCCGGATGCCACACCGCTTGCAACAAGAACGTTATTAACCTTTACAGTAGCAGTCGGATCAGCAACTGTTGGTTTCAGGGTGATGGAAGTTACTGCATTACTCACCGATGCAGTATAGTCTGCTATACCCGATTGGAACGAGGGGTTTAGCGTACCGCTGCTAATGACCAGGTTGCTGAGGTCGTTTTGCGATGAAAGCGCCCTGTTTATAATTACCTGGTAGGTGTGCGTAGTTATGCCATCCTGCGCTATTACTTTTACTTTCAGGAAAT
>CBFGNE010000035.1:0-12188 GCA_965649995.1 uncultured Mucilaginibacter sp. | reverse complement strand
CAACTACCTCACACATACCTCACTGCCGGCCATTGCCGCTGCGCCATACCGCGAGCAGGAACTCGCCATTTTATTTGTAGATATCCGCAACTTTACCGGGCTGATGGAAGCACAGCCCGAGCAATACGTTATCCAAATTGTGCGCCGCCTGTTTACCGCCTTTAACCAGATCATCAAAAACTTTAGCGGTAAAATTGTAGAAACCGGGGGCGACAGCCTGTACGCCGTTTTCGGGCTGCAGGATAACCTGCGCGATGCCGTGAACAACGCCTACCAGGCAACCCTGGCCATGTTTAAAACCGTTGGGCTGTTTAATACATCATACACCGCCGTGGATGATAACCCCCCGCTGCAAATGGGCGCCGGCTTGCACGCTGGCCGGGTTTTTATAGATGAGTTTGCGCTGGAAGGCACCCCGCAATTAGCCGTAATGGGCTTGCCCGTAAACATAGCCGCCCGCCTGCAGGTAAAAACCAAAGAGCTGGATAACGACCTGCTCATCTCCGAATATGCTTACCAATTCCTCGGCCAGCAGCAATTAGCCACCAGGCCGCAAACCCTAAGCCTGCAAGGCGTAAGCCAGCAGCTACAGGTACGCCTCGCCGGCAGCCCCTATTACAAACAAACGTTTTTGGAGGAAGCTGAACTGGACATGGATTATTTGCTGGCGATATCGGGGTAGGGTATCCGTTGGTGGTGCGGTGAAATACCGGCTACGGGGTGAATAGGATATTGATTATTCCGTTTCATTATTGTAAATTGGGTATCATGAAAGATAAAGTCATAAGATTTGAACCGGATTCACCGCAAGCAAAAGCTGTGCGTGGCTTCGTGCGACAACGTGACGAGTTCACCAGGGTACTTCAAGAAAAAGCTAAAGAAATAGCCAATGACAGCCACGTTACTGTACAATCTCCAAAAGTACGATAACGGGCAGGACTATTTCGAGACGGATCACGGCCTATATACACCTATGGATTTGAGGATGTCACCGCATCAGTGATTGAGCATGTCTCGCCCATTCTCGGGCGCTATAACCTGACGTTTCATTAGTTTGGTTTTACCCCGGACAATAGAGATAATCTTGAATACGATCCACGAATTGTGCCAACGATTGATAAAATTGTTCTGGCGTTTTTTCAGGACAACGCAAGCGTTATGCTCTATGTATGTGACTCTATGGATGGCCGCGGCGCCGTCAGGCAACGACGCTTTACCCAATGGGCGAACGCAAATAGGGCATTACAGCTTGTCAGGGTAGATATTGCCATCGGTGATGATATTATTTATTGTGGTGTGGTTACCCGGACAGACATCGTAGAAAGCCAAGTTTTACAACACGAATTTATCGATAAGGCTGAAAATATTTTTACTATGAAATTTTAACTTTTCTACCGTTGCTGGTGTTGTCACCATAAGTGTTAGAAAAAAGTAAAAAGTGGGAGGGATCGTGCGATTCTTTTTCTGACACGAGTGTGCCGTGCGGGAACGAGGAGGGGGCACTCGCGACTTCTAAACATTCGCTCAGGCACGAGTTGCCCAACGCAAGCCCTGCCCGGAAACTCGCGCGAGATTGTGAATCAATGGTTAAAAAATAATTCAAATTTCTTTTGATTTAACAATCCCCTTTGTATATTGCGTTGTAATTAACCTGAACTGATGTCATGAAAAAAATCTACCTTAAAAACCGGGGAATAAGCTTTAAATCGTTAATAACCACTATCGTAATTCTAAGTTCAATTATTTACGGATGCCGTAAGGATTTTGGGAACTTTGGCGAAACGCAATCTGACAATGTGTTGGCCGAGCATGGGGTTGATTTATCCATGATTCAAAAGAGTTATAATGCCCAGATAAATAATAAGCTTCAAACGGCTGCGATATCCCAGCAAGACCTCAGCAACCTGGTAGGGACCTTAAATGTCGATTGGTCCACTTATACATTATATGAGAATCCTGATAGCAGCCAAACAATAGAATTTGACATGCCGGATGATAATACGTTAATGACACCGGAAGGAGTAACAGTAACTGATAGCGCCAAATTCCATGCTAAAACGTCGGCTGTATTTATTCTGCGGAAAGACACAGTTAACTTTAGTTTCTTTATGAAAACGGTGGAGGACAGATCTGCCGCAGGCTACCTCCCGGTTTTAAGCCAGGTGCATTACTTGCATATGCCTTTAGGTTTTACAGGCAATGTGATGTACTTTACCCTATCAAGGGCTTTTATAAACGGGTACACCTGGGATAATGGTAATATAACCAAAACGCTAACCATTAGCCCTGTAGCTTCTACTCAACCTCAGATAAATGCAACAAGGCCTGTTAAGCCTACGGTGTTGGTTGAAATTTGCACAAGCACCACCTATGATGTTTGGTATACCCGAATCATGCCTGACGGCAAAGTTGAATGGGATGAAATTGCCTGGAGCTTTACCGTTACCAGTTGTATGACAGTAGGCGATGGCACGGGCAGTGGAACTACGCCCACCGGCGGTGTTACTGGCGGGGGTGGGGGCGGCAGTAGTACCCCTCCGCCACCGCCAAGATGCCCGACAGGTGCTGCGGTAGCTTCTGTTAAAGGAAAAATTATTATTAATGTATTGGAAGGCGGTGGCACAGGTGGGGGCACATCTACACCGTGTACTGTGGTAGTACCGCCGCCCCCGCCTATATTAAATAATAATTTGCAGAACCCTTGCTTAAAAAGTGTACTAAATAAATTAACACAAGGGAGTAATTTAAATGGTAAAATTGCTACTATTATTCACGACGTTTTTCAAACCAATGATAAGGTTAATTTAACTTTTGAAGAATACACTAATGCTGGTGATGGCACTGCGCAAACATCGATTCCTACAATAACGAATGGCATTTTTAACGAGACCATAAAATTGAACCTTGCTCAGTTAGGTAATTCGAGCCAGGAGTTTTCGGCTACAATAATGGTTCATGAAACACTTCATGCCTATTTGAATTATAACAGTAATCTTAAAACGCAGCTATCTCAACACATCGAAATGGCGAATAAATATGTTGATGACATGCGCGGGGTATTGCAGCAGGTGTTTCCATCACTTACTAATGATGATGCTAATGCAATCATTTTAAACGGTTTGGGAGATATTTATCAACAAAAACCGTCTTATTGGAATCAGCTCCTTACAAAATATAATACCGATAACGTCTCTATACAAGTTTTAGCAGACGCTTTTAAAAAAGGAATTTATGGAACAAAATGTTAAACACGGTTACGAGTTTAATTTGCCGTTGTTGGGGAAGTTAGAAACTTTGTTTAGCCGAAACGCCGTCATAGGATTTGTTTTCCTTGCGAGGTTGTTTTGTATTTCGGAAGCCTCTGCCCAAAAACATGTGCTGAGCAAGAAACAAGTAATGCAGCATGTTCAAACCGGCATTGAAAAAAATTTCCATCCGGATAGTTTATTGTTATCGAAGTTTTGCCGCAGCTCTTGCATCTTCATTAAATTTAATGTGGATGCAAATGGCTATATCAAAAACATTACATTCAGTAAGGATTCTACGTCATTCATTCAAAATGCATTGGAGGTAGCAGTTAAATCATTGCAAAAAGATATCGGCTTAATGAGTGCCTTGAAACACTCTCGTAAAACCATTATCCAACCCTTTATTTATGAATATCAGGCAGGGTGTAATCTGGGTCGCAGCAAAGATAGTTTTGGTTCGGCGTCACAATCAGAAAATAAACCTGATAGGAAATCAGAGGCAGAGGTATTGTTTGAGGCTAATCATATAAACCGGGCGCTATTGGATATGCTTAATTTCAATGGCAAACCGTTAACGGAAATAGATTGCCTTTTGCTAACACCAATGTTGGTATCTTCCGGGGCGATGTATTAAATTATGAAATTAATCACTGTATTGTTCTTATGCCTGCTCACAATAGCCGGTTATGCGCAACAGGCAATCAAAAGCCCCAAAGATAGCTTGATAAGAACCGTGGATGGTATCAGTACGGCACTGATAGATAATTATATGCTCCATGTTTGTGTTAGGATTTCGTTAGGCGCATTTAAGATCTAGTAGCCGGCTGAGGAATATTTATACTCTTCGGGTAATTGGCACAAGCCGGCTTTAACCGGGTTATTGTGTATATAGTCGAGTTTTTGTTCGAGCACAAACCCCTGCTGCCGCAAGCGTCCCCGCTTGTGGCCCGCATGCAAATCAGCGGATGTTGTCTAATCAACAATTACTTTTACCATACCTTTAATACCAGCGTAGACGCGCGCACTGCTGTATAAATATTCGTAATCATTTTCAACAAAGCCTGCTTCTACGGGATTGTTATGCGTGTAGTCCATCTTTTGCTGTATAACTTCGTTGGTCCAAAGTTCGATGGGCTGGTTATGCTGTTGCCAAAACTGGTAATTTGTATTGTTTGAGTTTGCAGCCCCGGCTTTTTTAAAAGCGTTTAAAAGCCATTCGCGGCGGCTTTCCTGCATATTACCTTCGATTAGCTTAGTGAGGGCTCTTGATGTAACCGATTTGAACCCGCCTATCAAAGTTTCGGGCTTTTCGATAGTCGATTTAAAAACCAAATGAACGTGGCTTGGCATAATGCACCATGCATAAATTTCCATTCCTTTATTATCAACGCAGTAGTTGAGGTTTTCTACGATGCAATCAAAGTACAACCGTCGTACAAAAACATCCACCCAAAAAACTGCGGCAAAACTTACAAAATATAAACCCTCAGAATTGTGGAACTTGTAATTGCGGCTCATGCCTAAAAATAATAAATATCGGTTACATGGCAAAGGGTTGTAGCGCATGCGGAGGCTGCTTTGCATGGCGTATACTTTGCACGCGGGCCACAAGCGAGGACACTTGCGGCAGCTTGTGATCTAGTAGCCGGCTGAGGAATATTTATACTCTTGGGGTAATTGGCACAAGCCGGCTTTAACCGGGTTATTGTGTATATAGTCGAGTTTTTGTTCGAGCACAACCCTGTTGTACATAGTCGCTTTGTAAGGGCGGCGTTCCCAAAATTGGTATTCACGGTCGTTTTGTGTGTTTTTGTAAAAGCTTAGGTCTTCCCTTTTATTTATCAAAGAGAATTTGAACTGCCGGGCGGTGTACCTGGCAAAATGTTGCTGCACGTTTTTGCCTAACCACCCGGGCTGTTTGCACCAAAGGATATGTACGTGGTTCGGCATGATGACGTATCCATACAATCCTATTCGCTTGTCGGTTACCAGGAAAGTTAAGCTATCCAATACGATTTTTTTACGCTCTTCTGCCTGTAATAAATTTTGCCAGTTAAGGCAAGTAGCCGTGAAAAATTCAATACCTTGTTGCATGATGCAATATAGCAGAAAGTGCCGTTAGTGGTGCGCGATAACACCGACCACAGGCAGAATGGCACAAACTGTGAGAGTATGCCCCTGGAATTTTAACAACTGAGCAATGATGAGAAATAGTATACCGGTGTTAGTTATGTGCGGTGCATTTATTCAATGCGGCCTACAATCGCTTACGCCTTCTTTATACATGGAGCACAAAATCGGGGGTAAGATTATAGAGAAAATTGACACAGGTGTATTGAAAGCGCTGATTATTGACGACTCAATAAAGATAGGAGGGGAACAGGTATATCAAAAAAACGGAGTGGCAATAGCTTACAGCGGCTCGTCTGGCGGAGGATACAAACTGGTGATTAACGATGGCCGCTTTAACGATGAATTTTTAGTATCGAGGAAAGGTTTTATCACGACAGGTATAGTCAGGTGGAGAAAGGATGGAAGGGAACCATTAGTAATTTCAGAGTATCAATATTACCCCTCTGGTATTTTAAAAAGCACCTCGATGCGGGAGAAATTTCGGAATAAGCAGCATAGACCGTATGATAATTATTTTAATGATGATTACATTGATATTGGCAAAAGTGAAGAGTATAATGAAGACGGGGTGCTTATCAGTTATGTAAATTATGACAAGGAATTTGTTTTTGCGCTAGATGATGTTTTGAAAATGCATTCGATCAATAAACTTGATACATTAACGTATTATGTGTGGGTGAAAAAGATTTTTGTTAACCACCCTTTTAATCCAAGCGATGCGCAGGACCGGCTTCTGAAATCCATTTGGTACTCAGAATTTAGATTTCAATATCCGTATTGGGAGGTAAAACTTTATAATCGAAAAAGTCGGGACACCAATATAAATATTGTTGATGGAAAAACGGGAACCGTTATATACAAACAAAAAGTTAATATGCGGATAACAGAGTGATCCCCGCCCATCCGGGCGTCTCGCCCGGATGCGAACATTTGTAAGCGTCCCGCTTACGAACAACATTTTTGCCGCTGTTGGTGATTATCGCCAATAACTCCACGCATGCACCCAATTAACCGCATACCACCATCCCCTGTTTGGCCCCTATTTGCAAGGTTGGCACGCTGCATGCAGCCCGCTACTTAATCACCCGCTGCACTGCAGAAAATTCCATCCATTTAACATCGCCGGCGGTGCTGAAGAAGAAGTATTTGCCATCAGGAGAAATGTATGGGCAATAGTCGCGGGCTGTTGTGTTGATGAGCGGGCCAAGGTTTTGTGCCGTTTGGCGCTGTGCGCTACCGGTTAATTTGATGGCATACAGATCTGCGCCGCCAATGCCTTCTACCCGCCCGGAGGAGGTAAATATCAATAGCTTTTCATCCGCCGAGACGAAAGGGTCGTACTCGGAATGGGCGGTGTTTACCGCGGGGCCAAGATTTATGGGGGCGGCGTAATGCCCCTGATGCCATTTGCTTATGTAAATATCCTCTTCGCCAAAGCCGCCCGGCCGCGATGAGGCAAAATACATATTACCGTTGGCCGCAAACGAGATGTAATATTCATCAGCATCGGAATTAACAGTTGCCAGCGGCTGCGGGGCGGCCCAGGTACCATCGCTGTTGGGGCTTGCAAACCATATATTATAATCTGTGGTGGTGTCGCCAGCTGCCAGTGGCCTGGTAGATATAAAATATAGTTTCCCCTCCGGCGAAAAAGCCGGGTCGGCGTCTGCAAATTGCCCGGTTGAAAATGGCAACGGTTGTGGTTGGTCCCAACGGCCACTTACATACTGGCTCACCATGAGGCGTGCCTGTTTACCGCTTTTGCGGGAGAAATAAAAAGAACGGCCATCGGCAGAAAAAGCGGCGTTAAAATCAATGTCGGCACCGGATACTACCCCGGGTAAAAAAGTTTCGGGGAGGTTTGCAGCTGCCGGTTGCGGGTAACTGATGGGCATTTGTTTGTTATTACTTTGTGCACAGGCCGGCGTTATTAAGCCGGCTAAGCAGAAGGCCGTTATTAATCCGTAAAACAATTGAGTTGGGGTGGGTATCATACTTACAGGTTTGCCATTGGGTTTTGCGTTGAAACTTTATCACGAAAGGGGCAAATTAAGCCTTAATTGGGCCTGCAAAAAGAGCCATTTTAACCTATTTAACAGAGCCAGGGTAGAGGTTATCTACCGCCCCGCCCGGATGCAAATATTGGTAAGCGTCCCGCTTACGAACAACTATTGTATTTTTTACTATATAAATAATTGCATATGCAACTATTTATATAGTAAATTTGTGACATGGCTCAAGAAACATTGCTACCTCTTAATATTAACGATATTAACCCTGCACTTTGCGTAAATAGCAAGCTGCGGAGGCTGGCACGTATAAGCACCAATATTTACGAAAAACACTTTAAGCAATTCGGGTTGCGCAGCAGCCAGGTAAGTATTTTGCTTATGGTTGGTAAAATGGGTACAATCAACCAAAAAGATGTTGCCGATTTCCTGTTTGTAGATTATTCGACCATGAGCCGGGACTTGAATAAGTTGAAGGAGAGAGATTTTATCAAACTAACTAAGGGGGGCGATGCACGGCACACCATGCTCGAGCTAACGGCAGGCGGGCATAAGTTGCTGGAAGGCCTGGTGCCGGTATGGAAGCAAACCAACGACGAAATCGAAGCACAGCTTGGCACATTCAGCATCGCCCATATTGATGTAATTTCCCAAGCTATGAAGCCGTTTACAACGCGATAATTTTTTATCAAAATATGTGTATATACAAATAACAAAAAAATGGTAGCAATTCATCAAACCAAACCTGCAAACATGGAGCGCCTTGCGGCTTTGGTAATTTTAATATGGGGCGCCGCTTCTTTTCTCTTTGGCTATTACCACGTATTCGACAATACATCCTCCAAAGTTTTTGGTTTTTGTATTGTTACCGTTCAGGCTGTGCTTGTGTTACTGTATTTTTTTAATACCGCTGTTAACCGTTACCTTAACCAAATAAGCCTGTCGACAATTACCTTGATACATACCTGGCGGCTGTTTGCGGGCTGGGCCTTTATTGCTTATGCCGGCCAACTGCCGCAAACCTTTATAAATAATGCAGCTTACGGCGATCTTGTCGCGGGGGTCCTGGCCATTTGCGTATTCCTATCCGGCAGGAAAAAATGGGCCTTTTATGCGTTTAACATTATAGGCATGCTCGATTTTATGCTGGCAGTGGGTACTGGTATTACACTGTCTTTAAGTAACGCGCCAGGTACCGAATTACTCACAAAACTTCCGCTGATCATCATCCCATTTTTCGGTGTACCTATTTCGGGCCTTACCCATATTGTTTCGTTAACAAGGTTGCTTAAAATGAAGGAAGTGGGTCTGGCGGGCCAAGTTAACGGGTGAGTACTATCTTTTTGCATTACATTTGGCTATGCAGCCTGCTAACGATCCCCAACTTATCGTGTTTAATGCTTTGAACTTTTCATTAATTGATGATTTGGCTGCAGAATCGAAACAACAGGGGTACCTGTTTGTGCAACGGGCAATTGATGAATGGAACAGTGGAGAAAACACTTTCTCCGGAGATGGCGAGCAGTTGTTTGGGCTTGTTGCGGAAACGAAACTGGTGGGCATTGGCGGGCTGAATCGCGACCCGTATACCCACGATTTAAAAGTTGGCCGGGTAAGGCATTTATATATCCGGGATGCTTATCGTAGAAAAGGCTATGCAACAGTACTCATGAATACTATAATAGATGCGGGCAAACACCATTTCGATACTTTACGCCTGTTTACCGATAATCCCGCAGCAAGCGAGTTTTATACAACACTCGGCTTTCAGAAAGTTAATGGCCAAAAGGTAAGCCATGTACTAAACTTACAAAAGGATAGAAGATAGTGCATATAGTTGATCAATTTTGCAGATAGCTTTAGTAAAAAGGTCCGCCGCATTACGCCCCCAAGACCTTTCCATCAATCCCCACCTGGACTACCCATCTTGTTGTTACTGGACTATGTAAATAGTCCACAAACCTTATAATTTTAAGCGGTAAAACAAACCAGCCCGCTGCCATTCGCGGCGGCAATTTGCCGGGGATACGCAATTGCCGGTATTTTTTAAAGCTACAAACATCAATGAACACCATCACAATTTTAAAAAACCGGATAACATCCATCGACCTCCTGCGCGGTACTATCATGATCATCATGGCGCTGGACCATGTACGGGATTATTTATACGCAGGCTCTTTTATCCACGATCCTTTAGACCTTACCCAAACAAGCGGCATTGTATTCTTCACACGGTGGGTCACCCATTTTTGCGCGCCTATATTTATGCTGCTGGCCGGCACATCTGCCTTCCTGATAGGGCAAAAGAAATCTAAAAAAGAGTTGTCGTTATTCCTGGTGAAACGGGGGATATGGCTCATCTTTTTGGAGATGTTTGTAGTAAACCTGGGCTGGAATTTTAATATCACGTTTCCGATGTACTTCTTTATCACCATTTGGGCACTGGGGCTGAGCATGATATTATTAGCGGGCTTCATTTGGTTGCCTACAAAGCTTATCCTGGGTATTTGTATCACAATTATAGCAGGCCACAATTTGCTGGATGGTGTCCATGTAGATGGCAATACATTACCGGGCTTCGGCTGGGCATTGGTACACGACCAACGGTTTTTTATGTGGCATAACCATCTTTTTTTGGTGGGTTACCCTATTATTCCGCTGATGGCCATTATGCCCCTTGGTTATTGCCTGGGTAACTGGTATGCTACCGGTTATGATGGAGGCAAGCGGCAACAAAATTTACTGCTGACGGGCGGTTTATGTATAGCCCTGTTTGTGCTGCTCCGTTACACCAACCTATATGGCGACCCGGTAAAATGGGAGGTACAAAAAAATGCTTTCTTTACCTTCCTGTCGTTCATCAACGTAAATAAGTACCCGCCATCGTTTTTGTACCTGCTGGTAACCCTGGGCGGGGGGCTCCTGTTCCTATCGGTTACCGAGCGGTTAAAAGGGGCTGTTGTAAACGTAATTTCGGTATATGGCAGGGTGCCTATGTTTTATTATATCATTCACATATATATCATTCATGCCATCGCGTTAGTAGCATCGGCATTAACCACCGGCCAGGATTGGAAAATATGGATACTAAGCAAACCCATTTGGTTTACAAAAGACCTTGCCGGGTATGGTTTCTCGTTACCGGTTGCTTACCTGGTTTGGGCGGGCATAGTGATTGCCTTATACCCCTTATGCAAACGTTACGATGCTTACAAACAAGCCCATAAAGACAAATGGTGGCTAAGTTATTTGTAAAATAATTACAGGAAGCGAGCATCATTTCAGCAAATCCTGCAGCGCAGAAAATCGCAATCATTTATTATCGCCCGCGCTGCTGAATTCACCCTGCCTATGGCTCGGCCGTTATTGGTTAAGGCGATTTAAATTGCCGGTCCGTGCATTGGGCAAAAAGCTGCTATACATTTTTATATAAATATACCGGCCTCTACACCTCCACCCTGTACAAATAAAAACACAGCCGGCCGGTGCTGTTTTATACAGGAAACGAAACCATTTGCCGTTTTTTACGTATCACAGAATACCTTATCACTAAGGTACTATCGGCATAATTCATTTATTATTTATATCAGCGAAAACGATTAGTATCAAACCATTGAAACCGGTGAATTAACTGCCCAAGATGGTTTCCAATCGCCCTGATTTCGTTTATAAACCAACTGTAGCAGATGCAAATCATATATTTTTTATCAAAAGCATAACAAAAAACGCAAATACCCCTAAAAAATGATGCGCATATTTCTTTCAGCCTTGTGTTTGTACCTGGTGCCCAGCGGCTTATTTTGTGCATACGGGCAAGGCATGCAGTTAAAACGGCTAACTACAAACCAGGGGCTATCGCAAAGCCACGTAAGCGCCATTTTGAAAGACAGCAAGGGCTTTATGTGGTTTGGCACAGAGGATGGTTTGGATAAGTATGATGGTTATAAGTTTACCCATTACAAACACAACCAAAATAATAAAACCACCATTATTGATAATTATGTTTTAGCTATTACAGAAGATGGTGCCGGTAATTTATGGATAGGGACAGAAAGCGGGCTCGACCGGTTCGACCGCGCAACCAATACATTTATCCATTACCCAAACAACAATTTAGCATTTTCGGTTAAGTCTGTTTTTTTGGATGCGCAAAAAAGGATATGGCTGGGCACCAGTATGGGGCTGTATTTGTTTAATGCGGCAAACGGTACATTTAAGAAATTTACGCATACCAGTGAAAGTACACACCGTTTAGCCGACGATTTTATATACCAGGTTACCCAGGATAATAATGGCCTGCTTTGGATAGCAACGGATAATGGTTTGTATCAATTTAACCCGCAAAATGGTCAATTTATCCGCTACGCACACGATCCGGCAAATAAAAACAGTATTGGCGCCAGTTGGGTAAAGGCTGTTTATAGAGATAGCAAAGGCAATATTTGGGCCGGCACGCATGGCGCCGGGCTGGCGTTGTATAACCCCAAAAACAATTCGTTTACAAATTTTAAGCACAACCCCAATAACCCCAACAGTATCAGCCACAATGATATTCTTTCGATGCTGGAAAGCAGCGACGGAAAATTATGGGTAGGGACCGAGAACGGCGGGCTTAACGTATTTGATTACCACGCCAATAAGTTTGTTGCCTACAAATTTGATGCGAACGACCAATACAGCCTTAGCAGCAACTCGGTTTATTGCCTGTATAAAGATGATGTTGGAAATACGTGGATAGGTACGTACTCGGGCGGCGTAAATTTTTCACCCCGGTTTGGCAATAAATTCAGCACCTACA
>CBFGNE010000034.1:0-12301 GCA_965649995.1 uncultured Mucilaginibacter sp. | reverse complement strand
CCAGGGCTATGGTATCGGGAGGGTTTAGGTGCGCGCCGCTGTATGGCCCTGCTACTGTAACGCCTACAAAAACAGCCAGGCCCCAGGCGGTGGTGATTACCATCCAGCCGCTGTTGTTACCCTTGGTATCTGTTAACAGCACATTGGCCACTACGCCATTGCCTAATAAAATGAGCAGCATAGTGCCCAGTAATTCCGCTAAAAATGGAGACATCGGTATAATTTTTAAGGTTTACTACGATATTTTAAGCCCCTGTTTCTTCACTGCTCCAGCATCGGGCGGTATGTATGGCTTTTTTCCAGCCTTGTATGCCTTTGCTGATGTTCGGCAAATCGGGCTGTGCATCAAACTCTTTTTCTGCCTGCCATAACGCCCTTATCTCGTCTACATCTTTCCAGTAACCCACCGCCAGCCCCGCCAGGTAAGCGGCACCTAATGCTGTAGTCTCCACAATTGTAGGCCTTATTACCCTGCAATTAAGCAGATCGGCCTGAAACTGCATTAGCAGATCGTTAGCTGTGGCACCGCCATCTACGCGCAATTCTTTTACCTTCAGCCCTGCATCAGCTTCCATTGCGCTCAATACATCCATGGTTTGATAAGCTATGGCCTCTATTGCAGCGCGGGCAATATGCCCTGCGGTGGTACCGCGGCTAAGGCCTACAATAGTGCCGCGGGCATCGGGGTCCCAATAGGGTGCACCCAGCCCGGCAAATGCAGGCACAAAATAAACGCCGCCGGTATCCGGCACGCTTAAGGCAAGCTGCTCTACCTCTGCCGAGGTCTTGATAACCCCCAGCCCATCGCGCAGCCATTGCACCACAGCGCCTCCAATAAATATACTGCCCTCAAAGGCATATTGCACCTGCCCGTTTATCTTCCAGGCTACGGTGGTAAGTAAGTTATTTTTCGAGGCGATAAACTCGTAGCCAATATTCATCAGCATAAAACAACCTGTGCCGTACGTATTTTTCACCATCGCCTTGTCGGTACACATTTGCCCGAAAAGCGCGGCGTGCTGGTCGCCGGCTATACCGGCTATCGGTATCTTTGTGGCAAATATGGTGGTTGCGGTTTCGCAGTACACCTCGCTCGATTGTTTTACTTCCGGCAACATTGCCGCAGGGATACCCATCAGCGAAAGTAACTCCTCGTCCCATTGCTGCGTACGGATGTTGAACAGCATGGTACGGCTGGCGTTGGTAATATCGGTAACATGTACCTTGCCCCGGGTAAATTTCCATACCAACCAGCTATCTACTGTGCCAAAAGCAAGTTCGCCGGATACGGCTTTTTCGCGGGCGCCGGTTACGTTATCCAGTATCCATTTTATTTTTGTGCCCGAAAAGTAGGGGTCGATCACCAGACCTGTTTTATTGCGGATAAGTTCCTGGTGGCCGCCTTGTTTCAGCTCCTCGCAAAAGCCGGCGGTGCGGCGGTCCTGCCATACAATGGCATTGTAAACAGGCTCGCCCGTAATGCGGTTCCAAACTATCGTGGTTTCGCGCTGGTTGGTGATACCGATGGCCTTAATGTTGGTGCCATTGATGCCCATTTTGGCGGTAGCTTCGGCAGCAACACCCGCCTGGCTGGACCAGATCTCGTTAGGGTCGTGCTCTACCCAGCCCGGTTGCGGAAATATTTGGGTAAACTCCTTTTGTGCCAGCGAACGTATCTTCCCGGCGTGGTCAAAAATAATAGCGCGCGAGCTGGTAGTGCCCTGGTCTAAAGCTAAAATGTAATCTTCCATAAAATTATTATCCGTTGGCCGGTTTATTTTGGTGCAGCAGGTTTTCCTGCGGGAAAATATGGCGCTAACAAATAGGTTTGCGCCAATAATGTAAATGTATCAATTTGTTCGTTCATCCAAGCAGCATCTTTATCAAGTTCTGCCGCCATTATTGCGGCTACTGCCGGTGCCATATCAATTGCCGCGCGGGCATCTAAAAACAGCGCACGTACCCGCCGGGTTAAAATATCTTCAACGGTGCGCGCCATCTCGTACCTTACACCCCAGGCCACCTCGGCGGCGGTGTATGGCAGGCGCGGATGCAATTTTTGTTTCCATGCTGCATCTTCGCCGGCAAGTTGCAACAGTGCAGCCTCATCGCTGCCATAAACATACAGGTGGCTGCTTCTGTCGGTGCCGACTTTGCTGCCGTGAATGGGCAAGGCCTTTGTTTTACAGGGCGAGGGATTTAGTTTACCAACTGCAATAGTTCTGTCGATAATATCTTCTCCCATCTTACGGTAAGTGGTCCATTTGCCACCGGTTATGGTAATGAGGCCCGAGGCGGAAACCACCAATTTGTGGCTGCGCGAGATCTCCTTTGTTTCGGACGAATCATTTTCGGGCGCGGCGAGCGGGCGCAGGCCCGCAAATACGCTCAGCACATCGGTTTTTGTAGGCTGTTTTGTTAAGTACCGGCCCGCTGTCCGCAATATAAAATCTATCTCCTGGGGCAGCGCTACGGGTTCCAGGTTGTGTTCGTCAAGAGGCGTATCGGTAGTACCTACTACCAATTTATCATGCCACGGCACAGCAAAAAGCACGCGCCCATCGTCGGTTTTGGGGATCATGAGCGCATCGCCGCCGGGCATAAAAGCACGGCTTAGTACCAGGTGTACCCCCTGGCTTGGCCGCACCATGGGTTTGCTTCCGGGTTTATCCATACTTAACAGATCATCTACAAAAACTCCGGTAGCATTCACTACCGCTTTGCCTTTAATTTGATAAGTGCAGCCCGTCTCCCCGTCGGTAGCTATTACCCCCATTATGTTACCCTGCGGGCCTTTTGTTAAAGTGTCCACCCGGAAATAGTTTAACACAGTAGCACCCTGTTCAACACAGGTTTGGGCCAAATTTATGGCCAGCCTCGCATCGTCGAACTGCCCGTCGTGATAAACCACCCCTCCGTATAGTCCTTTTTGTTGAATATTGGGTAGCCGTTCTATCAATATTTTTTTGGAAATATGTTTTGCCCTGCCAAAGCCCAGGCTGCCTGCCAACAAATCGTAAACGCTGAGCCCGATGGTATAGAATATACCGCCCCACCACTCATAATTTGGAATAATAAAGGATTGGTTGCTTACCAGGTGGGCCGCATTTTTCAACAGCAGGCCGCGTTCGTTTAGTGCCTCGCGTACTAAACCGATGTCGCCCTGCGCCAGGTAGCGCACGCCGCCATGTACCAGTTTGGTGCTGCGGCTTGATGTGCCTTTAGCAAAGTCCGACTGCTCCAGCAGGAGTACCTGGTAGCCCCTGGAGGCAGCATCAAGCGCAGCGCCGAGGCCGGTAGCACCGCCACCAACGATGATCACATCCCAAACCTTTTCGGGGTCGTTCAGCGCTTCGGTTAATTTACTCCTTAGTATCGGCTCCATTATACTTTGATTAGGCGCTAAGCACGCAACTTACTTCTTCCTTTTCAGTTCCCCCTTCAGGGTGTTAGTGGGCTTCCTGTACATCGCCATCACAAGCGTCACCATTTGATTATAGGTATCAAGCCCCTGCGGCTGGTTGTTGGCCTTTAAAAAATTATCGTAAAAAATACCGGTTATAACGTTGGCTTTGTTTTGATATGCCCGCCAGTACTCGCGCTCCTGCTTATAATCGGCTTTTACCTGTGGCGAAATGCGTTTTTTTAGCTCTTTATTCACCAAACTATCGGCCATGTAAACGCTGAACATAAACTCGCGCACGGCCAGTTGGTAGGCCGAGTAGCGCAACAACCTGTCGGATGAGCCGGTGGCGGCCAGGTAGCCAACAAAGTTAGCCTCATCCTCGGCACCGTAGCCCATCTGGTGCGACATTTCGTGGCAGGCAACAAAGGGGCGTACAAACACAGGTTGCTGGTAGTTCAACTGTGCTTCGGTAGTAAAAGGGTTGTAATAGCCCGAGGTGCCGATGTAATTGAGCAGCGGCGTTAACAGTGATGGTTTTATGCCGGGGCTGTATGTTTTAAAATTTGTTGAGGTGCTGCCAAGCGCCCGCACCGCTTTTACCGCCCGGTTGTAAATAGTATCGTTGGGTAAGGCCAAATCTGCCGGGGTAACGCGCGCGCGGGTAGCGTTTGCACTATCTATCAGTATGCTGGTAACGGCCCGCAGTTCGTTCAGCGAAAACTTCGATTCCTTGAGGTTCAACCTTTGGGCCGCCGATGGGCGGAAGTAATTCATCCCCCAAAAAAGGTAAAACATTAACAAGCCGCTTTGCATGCCGATAACAAGGCCCGTTGCCAGCATGCCGGCCCGTAAAAACCTCTTTTTAAACAGGTGGGCAATAAATTTTATGACGGCATATACCAGGTAGGTAACAACCGCGATGTATAACAAATCGCCAAAGCTAAATGGCAGCAGGCCCAGCACCGGGTGGATAACAAAGCAAATGGCCGGGTAAAGCCCTTGCGAATAATATTTTTCTACCGCATGCGGGTGCCCGGCAAATACTATGAGCAAGTATATGCAAAGAGCCAGCAAAAGGATGATGGTTATCCGTTTAAGCAGCGGTTTTTCGCGGAAAAGATGTTTCATTTTACGCGGTAAATATATAGGTTAAAGGATAAAGGAGGAAAGGTAAAAGGAGAAAGGAACAGCGTGGCTCATATAAAACAAAAGCCCCCCGGCATAAAACCGGGGGGCTCGCTATTTTTTTATCACAACAAATTATTTTACCGATACAGGGACAGATATTTTATCCCAGTTGAGCGAAAAGCCTTTTGCGTTTATTTTGTAAACCAAACGCTCGTTCATTGCGGAAGCAACCGGTTTTACGGTTACGCGCAAAGCATCTTTGCTTTCATCGTATTTAAATGCACCCCATTGCTTTGGTACTTTATTAAAGATGATAGTCCAGGTAGTTTCAGTTGGGATAGCAAAAAAGCCATAAGTACCGGCAGGCAGGGTTTTGCCTTCTACAGTAATATCTTTAGTGGTAGTAAACGTGGTTGCCTCGTTTGCGCCGGCACGCCATACTTTACCATAAGGCTCTAATTCGCCAAATACTTTGCGGCCTTTTACCGAAGGGCTGCTGTAATTAATAGTAATGGTAGAGCCTGCAACTTTAGCACTAATGCTATCGCGCGGGCTGGCGGGTTTTTGCTGTGCAAATGCAAAACTCGAAATTAACAAGGCAAACACAAAAAATGCTGCTGCCTTAACCTGGAATGTTCTCTTCATCATAATGGTAATGTTTTTTTAGTTTTAGTATAAACGCGTATGGTTTAATTTATTGTTGGCAAATATAAGGGCATTAAATTGATTAGCGTATATTAAAGTGGTTGTTACACATTCTTAAATTGGTTAAAAATATCGCCCAACTTTAAAACTTTCAATCGGGCAGTTGGTTATATAACCAGAACGCACATTGCAGTTAGGAATTGACCGAAAGGTTAAACAATTGTTGTGAGTTTTTGCCCCCGCGCTTCAACAGGCGAGGGGGTTTTTTATTTTGCAATAACAATGTCTGCATAAGCGCAGGCCTGTTTAATAAGCAGCAAATAAATTTAATTGTTTTGTCCTGGAGATAGCAAGAATTTGTCGCTGTAATTTTTGGCGGAGGGTTATTCTTCGTCCTTTAGTTCTTCCCAATAAACGGTTCCTTCGTAAATATCGTTTTTAATGGCCACCTGTGCTTTTATTCTGTCGAGCTCGGCCTTTATTTCGTCGGCAGTAAGCGCGGCGTTAACCGAATGATAGAAGATAACATACCCGGTGCGGCTATTAATGAACTTATAATGTTTGGCAGCAGTATTCATGGCAGAAATTGCTTTATACCTTAATAATACAAAAACGCTGGTTTTGTTTTAATATACGGCGCCCTTGCTATATTTAAACCGTATAGAAGCGCAAAATATTGCGCCTTTGGACAATCGTGGCGGATCTGCATGCAGGAGACGCAAAATATGGCGTCTCTACCTCAAATTATCTGCCGCCATCGCCCTGCGGCATATTATTGTTATCTTCCCGGTCTTTTTCTTTGTCCTTAGAGAACTCCAGCTTGCCAAATTTGTAACTCAATGTAATACCAAAGGATTGCAGCGGCACCTGCCGTATGCTTACCTGGCTGAAACCTGTACCGAAGGTAGTGGACCGCTGTGTTACATAATGCGTAAACGGGTTAGCGGCCTGTAGCCCAAGGCTTGCCTTTTTATTCATGAACTGCTTGCGGATAGCGAAGTTATAGAAAAAGAAATATGGCCTGGTACCCTGTAGGTTTTTTTGAGAAGAGTTGTAGTTGGCGAAAGCCTCGGCAGTAAGGTTGTGTGCAAACTGGTAGCTGGCGTTCAAATTAATGCGGTATGCCAGCCCGGTTACCTTCGATATCCCCGGATTGGTGTTGGTACGGCTGGCAAAGAACATATTACTACGCAAATTTAGCCGGCCAATAGGCACTGAGCCAAACAGGTTAGCGCCTATAGTAGTTTGCGTACCAATGTTGCTGCGCTGGTTTAAAAGCACATCGGGATATTTACGGCCGCTAATATCCAGGCTATCATAACGAGTGGTAAATTGCTGAATATCATCTATGTTGCGGCGGTAAAAACCACCCACAGAGATATTGGCGCCGCTATCGAACGAGCGGTTGTAACCTAACTCTATACCGTGGCTCAATTCCGGCTTAAGGTTGGGATTGCCTGTGCTGATGTTATGAGGATCGCTGATGTTGAAGAAGGGGTTGAGGTCGCCGTAATCGGGGCGTTCTATACGGTAGTTATAACTTGCCTTTATAGACGAAGTTTGGCTGAGTTTGTGCGACAAGGTTAACGACGGCACCAATGTATTGTAGCCCGGTATTGCCACGCCCGGGAAATCGGCAGTGGTGTTGGTGTATTCGTCCCTGATACCTGCTTTGGCATCTAAAAACCCCTGAAATAATGATGTAGAAACCGAGAGGTAGCCCGCATAAACCTTGCGCTTGTAATTGAAGCCATAACTTTGGCCGGCATTGTTTATGTAAGTTCCGTCGTTCAGCAGAGTATCTGTATTAATTACGTTCTTCAAATTTTCTATAACGGCTTTTGCGCCTCCTTCCAGCGTAAATGTTTTGCTGAAGGGCTGGGCATAATCCACGGATATATTAGTTTCCCTGTCATCCCCCGGGTTATTGCTGCGCGAGCCTGATGTTGGGTAGCCGCCGCTGAGGTAATCCTGCTGGTTAAAATACGAGAAGGTGTTTTTACCGTAACTGGTGCTGTACAGTATCTCTAACTCCTGCCCTTCTGTTTTAAACTGCTTTTTGTAGGCAAGGCTCAGGTCGGTGGCATTTACGTGGAAACGGCTATCAGATGTGCGGTTGCTCAGCAGATCGTATATCGGCGCCCCGGCTGTGGTGTTTTTCAATTCCTCCTGGCTGCTGAAACCATTGTTGTGGTTACCAAAATGATTGAACCCAACCGATGCCGTCAACTCATCCTTAGGGGTAATACTCCAATTAAAACTTAATCCCGACTGGTACCCGCTACGGCGCTGCGTATTATTGCCGTTTTGCGTTAAGTTAGTAATGGTACTCTCAGTTGGATTGGTTGAGGTACGGGCATTGCTGCTTAAGCCTGTTGTTTTTAATTGCGCGTTACCGCTGAAAAAAGCGTTCACCCCAAAGTTATTTTTGCGTGCGTTAAGGTTGAAGGATCCATTCTCTAGCCGTGTGCCAGCGGCCAGGTTAATGCTTCCGTTGATGCCCTGCACCTTGCTATCTTTTAAAATAATATTGATGATACCACCCGTGCCTGCCGCATCGTATTTTGCGCCGGGGCTGGTGATCACTTCTATGCTTTTTATCTGGCTGGCAGGGATGGCCTGCAATGCATCCGCCAGGCTGGCGCCAAATATGCTTGACGGTTTACCATTGATAAGGAAGCGCACGTTGGCGTTGCCCTGCAATTCCACATTGCCATCAAGGTCTACCGATACCTGGGGGACTTTTTTTAGCACATCCAAAGCTACACCGCCTTGTGCGGTAAGGTCGTTGGCGGCGTTGTAAACCATTTTATCAATACGGTTTTCTATAACGGGTGCTTTAGCGGTAATAGTAACGCCGGTTAATTCGTTTTGAATGGGCGCCAACATAATATTGGCCAATGCCGGGGTGTTGCCGCCATCAGATACCAATACATGGTCGATGGTGGTTCGTTTGTAACCCAAAAAATCAACGGTTACTTTATAGTCCCCCGCCGGAACGTTATCAATACTAAAAACCCCCTTTGCATCGGTACTGGTACCATTGAAAGGGCTGGCAGCACCCTGTTTAAACACCGATATGGTAGCATAATCAACCGGTTGCTTTGTTACAGCATCGGTAACTTTACCACCGATTTTGCCTTTGCCTGTAGTTTGAGCATAAGTACTGATGGACAATATAGCGGAGAAAAGTAACAGGAGTACCGTTCGCATAAAAGGATTGATATTTTTAGAACCACAAAGCTGCCAAAGAAAATTGGATTAAACCTGAGTTTTTGGTAAGGTTGCGGAATTGTTACAGATGTGGTACCGCTGGGTCGCGTTAAGGATTGAAACGGATACCGGCCCGAGCCTAATGCCCTGTGCCCGTATGAGTGGAAAGCCCGTGCCACAGGCAACGCCCAAATTAATGGTAATTTTATTGCTCGCAAAGGCGCAAAGCCGTCAAGAGTTTAAAGCTGTTTATCTCCTAAAATATCAGCACCAGTGTCCCGGCAATAATCAGTGCCGCGCCCGATGCTGTTTTTAACGTTAGCGGCTCGCCCAAAAATATTACCGATAATATAATGGCGATGGCAACGCTCAGCTTATCCACCGGTGCCACCTGCGATACCTTACCCATTTGCAGGGCCTTAAAATAAAATATCCATGACAAGCCGGTTGCGCAGCCCGACAGCGCGAGGAATGCCCAGTTGAGTTTTGTTAAACTCCCCATGCCGTGCTCCGCGCCTTTATAAAGTACAATTGCCCACGCTATTAGCAATATCACCACAGTGCGTATTGCCGTTGCCAGGTCGGTATCTACCCCCTTAATGCCTATCTTGGCAAAAATGGCCGTAAGGGCCGCAAAAAGTGCTGATAACAGCGCGTATATCCACCACATATTTTAATAGTTTTTCAAACGGTAATTAATAACATTCTTTAAAAGTAAGCACAAATCCTGATTTAAAATTGAGGAAATTTTTTGCTTAAAAAGAAATTGCATAGGTGTTTTGTCAAATAAAAATCATCAAAAATCACATTTAAATAGATTTTGTTGCACCTTATCCTTATCTTCATCGTTTTAACCCTAATATGAAGAAAACCGATTTTGTATATTCAGAGGAGTCTGAACCGCACCGTATACGGACAAAAAAAATATTAAAACAGTTTCCTCAATTGCGTAAACTGATAGGAAAAAACCCAAATACCATATTCGCCATTATTGGGTTGGTAGCCTTCCAGGTGGTAATGGCTTGGCTGCTGCGCGATCAATCGTGGTGGCTGGTGGTAGGTGCAGCTTATTTATTAGGTGCCTTTGCAGACCATGCACTTTTTGTGATGATACACGAGTGCACGCACCAGCTGCTGTTTAAAAACCGTAATGCCAACCGCTGGGCATCTATGTTTGCCAATTTGCCGCAGATATTGCCAAGCGCTATTTCTTTTGAGAAATACCACATCAAACACCACTCGTTTCAGGGCGTGCACGAACTGGATGCCGACCTACCCAACCGCTGGGAGGCTAAACTGATCAGCAATTCATTCTTCGGCAAAGCCTTATGGCTGCTATTTTTCCCGGTTTTCCAACTGTTCCGTTTATCGCGCCTACGCGAGATACACCCGTTTGATGGCTGGATAGTAACCAACTTTTTAATACAGGTGGTATTTACCGCGGCCATTGTATATTTTATGGGTGCGCATTCGTTGGTATTTTTATTGCTGAGCTTCTCGTTCTCGGTAGGGCTTCACCCGCTTGGCGCCCGCTGGATACAGGAACATTACCTTACCCATAGCGTAGAACAGGAAACTTACAGCTACTACGGCCCTTTAAATACCGTGGCCTTTAACGTAGGCTTCCATAACGAGCACCATGATTTCCCTTCAATCCCCTGGAACAAACTGCCCGAGATCAGGAAAACGGCTTCTGAACATTACGATACTTTGTACTACCATACCTCGTGGACCAAGCTGTTTTTCCAGTTTTTGTTCGACAGGGAGATCTCCTTATTTAACCGGATATTGCGCCGCGACCGTGGCCGTGTTGCCATTACAGATGTAAGCAAACCGGATATTGAAATGAGCGCTGATGTAAAAAACGAAGCGGTTGCCTAAGCATCCGCAAAAAAATATAAAAGCTGCCCATACACCAGGGCAGCTTTTTTTATACCCGTTTAAAGGGGCATATTTGGCCGCATACCAACAATTGCCTTTTTTATGTTATTTTTGTTAACCAATGCACCAATTTTATGCGAAGTTGATAATATATGAAACGATTATATGTTATTAATGCTTACAAAGATATGAGCCGCCGCAGAAAGTTAAATATATTGGTGCCCGTTGTTATCCTGATGTTTATTGGCGCTTATGCCAAACACAGGCTTATCGACAGAAAGCAGCAACCCGAGGGGCGTTTGCAGGATAAGGAGATGGACGAAACATCGGGCATAGCGGCATCTACTATAAACCCGGGGATTTACTACGTACATAACGATAGCGGCGATACCAGCCGTTTCTTCGCCATAACACCCGATGGCAAGTTACACAGCACTATTTATTATAAAGGCCACAATCAACGCCATGGCGCGTTAGACTTTGAAGACATTGCCGTTGGCCCGGGCCCGGCGAAAGGTAAAAGCTATGTTTATATAGGAGATATTGGCGACAATGGATCTGACCGTAAATTTATCACCGTTTACCGTGCCGAGGAAAAGAAAGGCTGGGGGAAAGATAGCATTGCCCATACCATACCTGTGCCCATAAACCTGCAATACCCCGATGGGCCAAAGGATTGCGAAACGCTGATGATAGACCCTATTGAAAAACTTATTTACATTGTAACCAAGCGCCGCGATACGGTTGGCGTATATACCTACCCGCTGCAATACCGAAACGACGACACCGTTACCATGACGCTTAGAGCGAAGCTATTTTTTAAAGGCATAAAACCTTTTAAATGGATAACCGCCGGCGATATATCTAAAGACGGGATGAAAATACTTTTAAAAAGCTACGAGAAGGTTTATTACTGGCGGCGCCAGCCAAACGAACCTGCCTGGCACGCCATGCAACGCCCCCCGCACGAACTGCCCTATAAGCAAGAAAAACAAGGCGAGGCTATTGGTTTTACGCCCGACGGCAAAGGTTATTATACCACCAGCGAAGGCGTGTTTGCCCCCATTTATTATTACGAAACGCCGAACTAATTAACGCGTAGATTTTATTGCGCCCGAGTACTCGTTAATATAATCCCTCGGCGATTTCCCCGCTATGTTTTTAAATACGTAATTAAAGTTGGTAATGCTGCTGAACCCGCAGCTATAGGCCACATCGGCAATATTGTTAAGGCTACCGTTCACCAGCATTTTACAGGCTTCGTTTACCCGTACTTTGTTTACGAAAGCGATGAAGGTGGTACGGGTATGTTTTTTAAAATAGCGGCAAAAGGCGTTGGGCGTGAGGTGGGCAAGCCGCGCAACTTCATCCAGTGTGAGGGCACTGCTGTAATTGTGCATAATATAGTTATAAACCGAGGCGATGCGCTCGCCTTCGGGATCCGTCATCGAATAGGCAACATTTTCTGACGATAAGGGGATCAATCCTTCCGCAGTGCTCATGATGTTTAGCATCTCTATCAGCACAGCCAGTTGCCCGGCACCTGTGGCGTGTTGTATCTTTTCTATCAGGCTGGAGAATACGCTTTTGCTATCGTCAGAAACCTTAAACCCATTTGGCCATTGGGCGAAGAAGGCTTTCACCGTTTGCATCTCCGGCAGGTTAAAAAGCGCGGCCAGTTTACTATTCGGATTAAAAAATATGCTGACGGCCCGTACCTGTTTTTGGCTGCCTTCGGCAAAATACTCGGGGCTGCTTTTAAACAGGTGGGGCTGGTTTGCGCCCAATACAAATACCTCGTTCCCGCTAAACACATGCATGCTGTTGCCTGCCAGCAGTATGCCTTCTCCTTCCTGTATCCAGGTTACCTGTATTTCGGCATGGCGGTGCAGGTGCGGGTAAAAATGCGGCAAAGCTTCCTCTTGCACAATAATGGTTTGCCCATGCGGCACCGGTATGGTAAAGGGAAGGACTTTCATTGTTTAATTTTGAATAAGCCCCCTCTAAATCTCCCCCGGCAGGGGAGAC
>CBFGNE010000033.1:0-12318 GCA_965649995.1 uncultured Mucilaginibacter sp. | reverse complement strand
TGGCTCCGGTGGCTATCTCAAATGCCCGGCAACTTTCAAAAACGTCTTTCAACTCTACACCGTAAGCACCTATGTTTTGTATGGGCGATGCACCAACCGAGCCGGGGATCAGGCTCAGGTTCTCCATGCCGGCGTATCCATGGTCTACACAGTAGTTCACCAGATCATTCCACACCTCTCCTGCACCGGCTTCCACAAAAACATCATCGTGGCTAATGCGGTGTTCTATTCCGCGGATATTGAGGCGGATAACCAGTCCGTCAAAATCGGCCACCATTAGCATATTGCTGCCACCGCCTAAAATCAGGCGGGGCATTAGCAGCCATTGCGGGTCGGCAAATAATTCTTTCAGTTCGTCGGCATGGTTTATCTCTGCAAAATAACGGGCATTGGCATCTATACCGAAAGTGTTGAAGTTTTTAAGCGATACGTTTTCCTGTATTTGCAGCATGGGCGCGAATTTCGGGATTAATTTTTCAGAAAAAGAAACGAGTATAGTGGATATTCAATACAAGGGCAGCTTTTCGCAACAAAATATTAAAATTATAAAACATCAGCTTTTTTAATTATTTTAGTAACTCCATTAACTTATTAACAAATTTTAAAATCATCGTATGGAAGCCGTTACCAATCCCGCAATTTCACCATCAAAAAAATCAGGCATAAACCCCATAATTATTATAGGGGCGCTGTTTTTCATCTTCGGTTTTGTAACCTGGCTAAACTCGGTGCTCATCCCATACTTAAAAATAGCCTGCCAGCTCAATAATATCGAATCGTTTTTGGTGGCAAGCGCCTTCTATATCGCCTACCTGCTTATGGCAAAGCCATCGGCCTGGGTGCTAAAACTCTTCGGTTTTAAAAATGGCATGGCGGTTGGTTTAATCATCATTGCGGTTGGTGCGCTCATTTTTATCCCCGCCGCATTAACCCGCACTTACGCCATATTTTTGATTGGTTTATTTGTACAGGGCAGCGGGCTGGCGGTGTTACAGTCGGCATCCAACCCCTACATCACCATCGTTGGCCCGGCCGAAAGCGCCGCAAAGCGTATCAGCATCATGGGTATCTTCAATAAGTCGGCTGGGGTGTTGGCACCAATTGCCTTGGGCGCTGTTGTATTAAAAGATATTGATGCCTTTACCGTAAAACTTGCCACACTCGGCGCTGCCGAAAAAGCCGCACAGTTAAACGAGCTTGCCTCGCGGGTGATCGTACCCTATGTTTTGATAGTTGTAGTGCTGCTTATTTTAGCTGTGCTCATCTATTTTTCGGGACTGCCGGAGATAGATACCGACCACGAAGACGAAACCGTAGCCGCGGCCAACTCGGGCAAAACCAGTATCTTCCAGTTCCCGCATTTAATATTGGGTGTAATAGCCCTCTTCTTTTACGTAGGTGCCGAAGTAATAGCCGGCGACTCCATCATCAGCTATGGCGTGGCGCACCATATACCGCTTTCTAAGGCGCAGTTCTTTGCATCGGGTACGCTGATATGCATGGTTTTGGGTTACCTGGCAGGCATTGCCTTTATCCCACGTTTTATTACGCAGCAAAAGGCGCTGGTAGTATCAGCCATTTTAGGCGCGGTACTTACCGCCGTGGCTTTGTTCACCTCTGCATATGTATCAATAGCCTGCATCGCTTTATTAGGATTAGCCAATTCGCTTATGTGGCCCGCTTTATGGCCTTTAGCTTTGTCGGGCTTGGGCAGGTTTACCAAAATAGGCTCCTCGTTCCTCGTGATGGGCATAGCGGGCGCGGCCGTGTTCCCGCCTATTTACGGCGCTTTGGTAGACCATGGCAAAGCAACCCAAGGCATAGAAACCGCTTCGCAATCGGCTTACTGGATACTGCTGCCTATTTATCTGTTCATACTTTATTACGCCGTTGCCGGATATAAAGTTGGGAAGAAAGCGGTAGCTTAGCGTACCACTAAGCCCGTTTTAAATGAACGCTTTGTATTATGCTGCAAGCGCTATCCTAATTGTAATTTTAATTTATCTCGTTTTTTTGCAAAGGGGGAAACAAACACCTCCTGTAACAGCAAAGCCATCGGATAAAGCAAAAAAAGACACCGCAAACCCATACATGGGGCTCCGTGCGCAAATATTTGCCTTAAAACCAGCCGACCTTGGTATAAGTCTCCCTGCCGATAAAGAAACCGCTTTCGGCGTTGTAGTTGAATTCGGGACGGAGGACGGGGAAGCCACCATAATATCCCTTGCTACGGGCGATGCCAGTATGTATACCAGTGGCGGCGGCGGTATGATTGGCGGCGCGGCGCATCCAAATGTAAAAAAGGCAGCCGTTGATTTTGTAAACGCCGCCCAACATTTTTTGGGAAAGATGCAGCCCGTAGACACCACCTTGCCCGCGGTAGATCACATTAAATTCCATATACTTACCAATAAGGCGACTTATTCTTACGATGGGCCAGAAGAGGAGATCACCAACCCGAACAGTGAATGGGCAGAACTTTTCAATAATGCGAACGAGGTAATTACGCAGTTGAGATTGATAAGCGATAAGTAAGCAACCTTTAAATTTGATAATAAAGCGTTAGCTTAGCAATAATGAAACCTAACCTCAATTACTGGCAAACTGCGTTACTCTATCTTCCATATACGCTTGCTGTTGTGTTGATGAATATCCATCACACCACAGATGAGGCTAGGCAAATAAGCTTCAAGGCCGTAAATTTACTTTTCAATCTCAACATCTGTTTGGCAATCGGCTACCAGGCATGGATATGTATAAAGTTCGGTAGCCGTACAGCAGGCAAAACAACCTGGTTTAGCATTAATGCTTTAATACCGGTTGCATTGCTTACAGCCTATTTTCTGTGGGTTTTTTATTTAACCTTTTTTAAACCTATACATTTCAATTTATCTATAGCGCCTGCCAAACGGATAAACTATAACCTTTTTAGTTTAACTATCGTCCTATCCCTGGTGTATGCTGCCATTAATTTTTTTGCGGTGAATACGCCGTATGTTTCGGCACAAATAAAAAAGATAACAGATGCTGATGAGCGGGACGAACTGACAGCCGGGTTTTTAAATCCGATGAGGCGGCTCATCAAAGTATCATTAATTGCAGCAGGCGGTCTGTTTTTAATAAATGTAATGGTTGATATATACCTAAACGTTATTAAACCTGCATAAGCTGTTCCACCAATGAAGTTAAAACGTTTTTTTGAAAAGTACTCGCCCAAATTTATTGCAGCCGACGTGATATCAGCGGAACAACTTTTACAACAAGCTATCGACCTTGAAGAACAAGGCTATACAGAAGAGGCCATCAGCATTTATCACAAAGTAATAAAAGCCGCGCCCGATTGGGCAACCCCCTATTATAATTTAGGTTTGATTTATAAATACCGGGGCGAATGGCAATTGTCATATGCCAATAATCTTACAGCTTTAGGTATGGATGCGGATAATGAAGCAGCAAGATGGAATTTAGGCATAGCTGCAACCGCATTAAGCGACTGGAGAACAGCCCGCGAATCATGGAATCACTTCGGGCTAAAACTTGACGTAAATGATGATGAACCAAATCTTAACTTAAGCAGTGCGCCGGTGAGGCTGAAACCCGATGATGAGGGCGAGGTGGTTTGGTGTACCCGTATCGACCCGGCAAGGGCCATTATCGAAAACATCCCCTTTGCGTCGTCGGGACGTCGGTTTGGAGATATCATTCTTAACGATGGCGCTCCTGTTGGTTCGCGAATAAGCGATGGTATAGAATATCCCGTGTTTAATGAGTTGCAATTGATACAACAATCAGACTACAGCACCTATTCAATTACAGTTTACACTAATGACCAAAGGCATATAGATAAACTGTTAGAACTATGCAAGATCGAAAAAGTAGAGGCCGAAGATTGGTCGACGGTTAGGATGCTTTGCAAGCAATGCAGTGAAGGTACCGCACACGAACACCATGATAACCAATTAGTGGAAAGCGATAAAGATGAACGCGATATAGGCTTTGCATCAGAGCGTAAACAGGCTATATTAAACGTGCTCAATAATTGGCGTGCAATATCGCTTTGTGATCATTCGGAATTGGTATTAGAGCTCGAATAATTAGTTGAGTACAGTGCCAAAGGAAACGGATCAGGGCCCATCAGGCGCGTCACTATGCGCTATAATTATGGTCGAATCCGATTTAAGCACCAAACTATTGTTAGATAATTTGACATCATAGGAGTGGTTGATAATAGACTGCAATGTATCCGCGTTCAGCACAATATTGTCGCCGGCAAATTCCCATCTGCAGTCAATATCATAATCATTTATTCCAGGGAACCCTACGTATCCATTTTCTTTAAATCGAGCCAAATTACTGCTGGCGCTATACAAATCGTCTATAGTTATCACAGACTGAGTGGAATCTATTGCTTTTGGACCAATTAGCTTATTCTGGAAATAGATTTTGTCTACAGTCCACACATGACGGGTAAGCAAATCTGTTCTCGAAGGTTTTAGAAAACAGTAAAGGCAAAGTGTTACCAAACTCACCGTTAAAAGCGTCATGATCACTACCCGGTTTAGGATATTAAAATGACGTAAGATAGGTAAAGTTGATGTTGCTTTATCAATCTTAGTTAGTAAGTCGTCGCCCAAAAGGCCCTGCTCTTCTATATAGCCAAGGTCCCTCAGTATGCTTAAAGCTTCATCAACTTCGCTTTCAGGAACCTGTAATTTCACACCCCCGACTGCGTTCGACCACAAATTATTCGACTGAACCGTCAATTCGTCCTTCATAAAGCAATGGATACCCTCCGCTTCAAGCCGCCCTTTTATTAGCCACAGATCTTGAGGAAGGCGTTTGGTGAGTATGGTTACAAAGTCGTCCATGGTTGCAATTGGTGCTTATAAAAGTATGTTAACTTGTCAGCATTAGCAAGCGGCCACTGTTAAAATATACGCCCTCTTCCCCAAAACATCCCATTGTTTATATTTGGTGACGGTAATTACAAACAATTGGAAACGGTAGATAAAATTAAAAGGAAATGGACATCGGACGAGAAAACTATTCTTGTGTTTTCGGCTTTGCTTGGCTCTTTGTTTTTATTCTTCTGCTATAAAATAATCGTCCACCCCTGGGCAATCTTACCCGCCCGTTACCCCATTATTTTTGCCGGTATCGTTTTCGAATATAAACGATTGGTCAGCTGGCGTCAATTGCTTAATATTTCTTTAGGCGGATTTGGCATAAGCCTTATTATTTTTATACCCGCCCTGGGCGATGGGAGCTTTATCGACAGCTTGAAAGTATGGCCTTATTTTTTTGGAGGCGCTTTTGCGTTTTTTGCACTCATTTTGCAAATGAAGGCACTCTTGCCCAGGATAACCGAAGGAATTGTGTTATTGCAAACAATGGCCATAATTTACTGGGTACTTACCACAAACACCATCGAATATAACTGGTTTACTGTTGCGCTTATTATGGTAAGTGTAATACTTGGGGTTATTGCGCTCTACTATGCATTTAGTTACGCCCAGCATACGCGTACCAGCCTTTTATGCCTTAGTATTTGGAGCGCCATAGTGCTTGTACTTATTGGTTTTGACAACGCCAGCCAGGTTTTGGCAATAGGCGAAATTGAGCATATACTTAGCCCCACAAGTGTGGCATTAACAGCGGCACAATATTTTATGTTGGGGATATCCTGCCTTTATATTGCAGATAGTTTTCTTATGGTATATGCCTTCCTCCCGTTCAGGGGAAAGGAAAGCAGGAAGGAGTACGAAAAAGCAAGAAAAGAGCTGAAAGACTGGCATATAGCAAGAGTTGATACCCGGCAGCTGAAACGCACACACGCGTTGGCGGCGGTAGTTTTTACCATCATTGTCTTCGGCTGCAATTACACATTCAGGCTGTTGCCGCCGAATTTTTTAATATGGCTGGTGTTTATATTGTTCCCGGTGTTTATTTTCTTTTACGATAAGTTGTTCCCGTCCGGCGAACCGTTTGATGAGGTAGATAAGAATAGCTATTATAGGAACTACAAGCGTTTTAGATAGTAGCTATTTCCTAAACCACTTCCTCCCCACCACCAGCAGCCCAAACTCTTCCGAAGGGTTCTTCTCTGTTGATTTATGATGGATCTTATGTGCGCGGCGAATAGCAGTCAAATACCGGTTATCGCTCTTGAATGCTTTAAATCGGTTATGAATAAACCAATCGTGGAAGATGAAGTAGATGGTGCCATAGGCGCTGATACCGGTGCCTATCCAAAAGCGGTAATCTAAGCTGATATGCCCTGCCCACATCAGCCATAGGGCCAATGCGGCAAAGCCGATGCTAAACAGGTCGTTCAGTTCAAACCAGCCATGGCGCTGCTGGTGATGCGTTTTATGGATAAACCAAAGCGGCCCGTGGAACAGGTACTTATGCATTGCCCAGGAAAGCAACTCCATTAAAGCAATGGTTGCTAATGTTATAGCTATGTTGGTTAACAAATGCATCGTATTTAGTAGCAGTGGCGGTTGCGGTAGCAGCCTCGAATCCGACTGCTACTGCCACTAAATCCTGCTACTTCTTAAATATGTATCGCCCTATTCTCCGTTGCCGCCAAACAAGCTTCCCTCATCGCTTCGGTATAAGTTGGGTGAGCGTGGCTGGCGCGGGTTACGTCCTCTGCTGATGCGCGGAATTCCATCGCAATCACTGCTTCGGCTATCATATCCGCAGCGCGTGGGCCTATCATGTGTACGCCTAAAATTTCGTCGGTAGTTTTATCGGCCAGTACTTTTACAAAGCCATCCAAATCGCCGCTGGCACGAGCACGGCCGCTTGCTTTAAAGGGGAAGGAGCCCACTTTATAAGCGGTACCTTTTTCTTTCAGTTGCTCCTCGGTATAACCCACGGCAGCAACCTCCGGCCAGGTGTACACAACACCGGGTATCAGGTTGTAGTTAATATGTGGTTTTTGCCCGGCTATCAGTTCAGCAACAAAAGTACCTTCATCCTCGGCCTTGTGGGCAAGCATAGCGCCTTTTATCACGTCGCCAATGGCATAAACGCCTTTTACGCTGGTTTCCAGGTGCTCATCGACTGTAATTTTACGGCCGCGTTCTTCCACGGTAATACCAATTTTATCAAGCCCCAGCCCATCGGTATAAGCTATGCGGCCAACGGCTACCATACAGTAGTCGCCTTTCAGTTCAAGTTTCTCTCCTTTAGGGGTATCAGCAGTAACGGTTACTTCCTTGCCTTTTACGGTAGCGCCGGTTACTTTGTGGCCCAGGTAAAAGTCCATACCCAGTTTTTTCAACACCTTTTGCAATTCGCGGCCCAGCCCTTTATCCATGGTTGGGATAATGCCATCCATAAACTCCACAACCGATACTTTGGCACCCAAACGCGCATAAACCGAACCAAGCTCCAAACCAATAACGCCGCCACCTATCAGCACCAGGTGTTTTGGTATTTCGGTAAGGGTTAAAGCCTCGGTTGAAGTGATAATGCGTTTCTTATCTATTTTGAGGAATGGCAGGCTGGAAGGTTTCGAACCCGTTGCAATGATCACCTTTTCGGTAGTGATCTCGCTTGCTGTACCATCTGCCTTGGTAACAATAATGGTATTTTTATCTTTAAAAGAACCGACGCCCTGGTGAACGTCTATCTTGTTCTTCTTCATCAAATAGGTAATGCCGCTGGTGTTGGCATCTACTACTTCCTGCTTGCGTTTTATCATTTGCCCAAAATCTATCCCCAGGTTATCAAGTTTTATACCGTGAGCAGTAAAAGTATGGGCGGCGTTATGGTAATGTTCGGATGAATCCAACAGTGCTTTGGAGGGGATACAGCCCACATTGAGGCAGGTACCGCCAAGGGTGTTGTATTTTTCAACGATGGCGGTTTTCATGCCTAATTGCGCACAACGGATAGCCGCAACGTACCCACCCGGGCCCGAACCTATAACGATAACATCATATTGCATAGTAGTGTATTTTATTGAGCGCCAAAGTTAAGTATTATTAAAACCCGAATAAACAGCTATTTCAATTTAACTATCGGTTTTTGACATTGAGATTTCATGCAGCAATATAAAACCGCCGAAGGTAGGCCTGCATTTATCCTGATCGTTATTTCATTTTGACTCCTTGCAAAACCTGTTATAGAAATCTAAAATGGAATCCATCAAACTCTTTGTGTTTATACCAACATCACGGGGATTATCATAAGAGCTTACATATTTACGGTTTGTATTTAAAACAATAATCCCGAAACACCCCGGAACATAGTTTCTATAAAACGTACGGATCATCCTGCTAACCGAAATACGGCAATAAGGTATGCCCCAGCGGCGGGAAACACTGTCGGCCCCGGCTACTTGTTCGCGCCTTGTGTCTACAATAAACACGTCTACTTTTCGCTTTCCACCCAGCCTTTTTACAAATTGTTTTATCCAATCTTTCCTACAGCCATCATCCTGGCAGGCAGTAACATCGCAATAACCCGGTTCAAGGGCTCGGGCATCTAAAATAAATACCTGTTTATCACCGGCAATGGGTTTATGCGATGCTTCCGTTAAATATGAAAGTATCTGCTGGTACCTAACGGAATCTAACCCGGTGGCATGCAGTGGTAAAAAGCGGTTTGTGCGTTCTGCCGTGTCGGCACCCTGTCCGGTTTTATCCTGTGCCCAAACTGTGTTAATCAATAAGCAATTGGCAAACAACAGCAGAAATATTTTTTTCATTGGGACAATTGATTAGGCAAACATTTAGAAGCAATAGGCTATATTAATGGCTCTCCTTAACGTAATTGCCTGCGATCATTTTAGTTGCTTAATAAAGCTGTCGTGCCATTTCACCATTGCATCAGTAGCCTTTTGAAGAGGCAATAAATTAATGGATGAATCATAATTTACAGTAAATTTCCCATCCTTATTTACAATAGTCACCCCGATACAGGCGGGCGCAAAAGTCCGGAAAAACAAGCGGAATAACTTACCGGTTATGAACTGATAAACCGGAAACCCAAAACGCTCATTAATGATGGATTCATCGTTCCTTTCGCTTGTTTGCAGCATAAACAGGCTAACCTTTCTTTTCCCTCCCAGTTTTTTAACAAGCTGAGTTACCCATTCTTTTCTACACTCGTCGGTATGGCAGTTGGCCATATTACAATAACTGCTATCTACTGCCGATAAAGGAATGATTACTAATAGCCTGCCTTTTTTTTGCTTTTTCCCGGTGGCTTCGTTCAAAAATTCAAGCAGTTGCGCATGCCTTGCAGAATCTAAAGTACCGCCATGCCCAAGCATTCTAAAATTTTGACCGGGGTAGCCGGATGTGTCTGCATCAGTAGCCGGGGTTTGTTGCGCTAAAACAACTTTGCCTAATAAAAAGCATGCAATCAATAAAAGCGAAAATTTATTCATACGATTTATTAGTGAAGCAAGATAGGAAATAGCACACCTAAAAAGTAGCGTTCATACAAAATGCAGCAATTCAAGCACCATCAGTACTGGATAAGTCGGTTTTTTTATCGCTGCGCGATTCCGAATCATACCCATAAGGACAATCCTTCCCATAATTGTAATACAGCCCGGCAATGCGAAGTATTGACTACTGTTTTCTTCAGGGCAGCAGGAAAGCTTCGGGCGAAAGCGGGCAGAACGTGGTGGGCAGCGGGCGGGAAGGGCATAGCAATACTTGCAGAAGCGAGGGACACGCGCGGCGCGCCAGCGGGGCAAGATTTTGCAGCCCGTGGTTCTGCCCGGTTTGCAGGGCAAAGGCTCGTGCGGCAAGGAAGCCTATCTGGTGAAAGCACTTTTGCTACTTTTGGGGCAACAAAAATAGTAGCCCCTGCGGCAATGAGCAGCCGATGATTGTATTGAAAACAAATGCCTTTAAAAGATGAATGCCCCCGCACTGCGCTCAAGCAAATTTTATCTCCATATCCCCATTTCTTACCCCCTTTTGTAACACTCCCGTCACGGTTAGTAAATTACTAATTAACTTACTAAATTAGCCTCTGCTAATACTGATCAATATGAAAAAAATCTTCGCCGTTTTATTGCTGCTGAGCACTGCTTGCAGCGCAACCTTTGCGCAAACGTATGATGTAAAAGAGCATTACACCAAAAAGGATGTGTACATCACCATGCGCGATGGCGTAAAGCTGTTCACCTCCATTTACACGCCAAAGGATGCATCAAAGGATAATAAATACCCTATAATGATGCAACGCACCTGCTACAGCGTGGCGCCTTACGGCGAAGGCAAATACCCCGGCCAGCTGGGCCCATCCAAATACATGATGCAGGAAGGCTATATTTTTGTGTACCAGGATGTACGCGGCCGTTGGAAAAGCGAAGGCACCTGGACCAACATGACCCCGGTTATCGACAATAAAAAAGCCAAAACCGACGTAGACGAAGGCTCGGATACCTACGACACCATCGACTGGCTCATCAAAAACATTGCCGGCAATAACGGCCGCGTAGGCCAATGGGGCATCAGCTACCCGGGCTTTTACACCGCCGCAGGTATCCTCAGCAATCACCCTGCCTTAAAGGCATCATCGCCTCAGGCACCCATCTCCGATTTCTTTTTTGATGACTTCCACCACAACGGCGCGCTTTTAGAAAGCTACTTTTTCACCTACCCCGTTTTCGGCGTACAAAAGAAGGACACCACTACCAAAGCCTGGTACAACAACACCATCATAAACCCCGGCACAAAAGATGGCTACCAGTTTTTACTGGATATGGGTCCGCTTAAAAATGCCGACAAATACTATAAAGACAACTTTTACTGGCAGGAAACTATAAACCACCCCAGCTACGATGAGTTCTGGCAAAAGCGCGGCTTGCTGAAACACTATGGCAAAGTAAAACCGGCCGTAATGACCGTTGGCGGTTGGTTTGATGCTGAGGATTTAACCGGTCCGCTGGCTATCTACAAAACCATTGAGAAGAAAGACCCGAACGCCTATAACACCATTGTAATGGGGCCATTTGGACATGGCAGGTGGTCGCGCGAGACCGGGCATACCATGCACAGCAACATATACTTTGGCGATAGCATTGCTACCTTCTACCAAAAAAACATCGAGCAGAAATTCTTTAACCACTTCCTGAAAGGCACCGGTGATAAAGCCAGCGGCCTGCCCGAAGCCTATATGTTCAACACCGGCAAAAACGAGTGGAGAACCTTTGATAAATGGCCATCGCCCGCCGCGGTAAAAGAAAAACTATTCCTGAACAGCGATGGTAAACTGGCAGCCGCACAACCAGCTGCAGCAGGTTCAACCAGCTACGTAAGCGACCCGCTGAAACCCGTGCCTTACACCGAAGACCTGCCTACCACCATTGGCTTTACCCCGCACAATTACATGAGCGAGGACCAGCGTTTTGCTGGCCGCCGTACGGATGTGTTGGTTTTCCAAACGGATGTATTAACGGATGATGTTACCCTGGGCGGCGAGATCATGGCGCACCTAAAAGTGGCCAGCACCGGTACCGATGCCGATTTCTTTGTAAAACTGATTGACGTTTACCCCGCCAACGAGCCAAACAACCCCTACATGCCAAACAAAAGCATTACACTAAGTAACTACCAGCAAATGGTACGCAGCGAGGTAATGCCGGCACGTTTCCGCAACAGTTTCGAAAAACCGGAGGCGCTGGTAGCTAACCAAAAAAGGTATATCAACTTTAAGGTACAGGATGTGCTGCACACCTTTAAAAAAGGCCACCGTATCATGATACAGGTACAAAGCACCGCTTTCCCGCTGTTTGCCCGCAACCCGCAAAAATTTGTGGAGAACCCGTACAAAGCTGATGAAAGCGATTACATAAAAGCTACCGAAACTATATTTAACGATAGCTATTTTGAAGTGGAGGTGCTGAAGTAGGGAATGGTGAATGGTAAGTAGGGAGTGGTGAGTAAAGAAAAGTTTTAAATTCCCTCCTTGGGGAGGGGTGCGGTTGGAAAAGCGCGCGAAGGCAGGGAGGGGTTAGCGAACTGTGCATCCGTTGTTGCAAGGCGGCGAAACCCCTCCCTCCCACAACACAGCCGAGCGCACCCCTCCCCAAGGAGGGATTGAAGAAAGAGCTCCTAACCACCACGTCATTGCGAGGTACGAAGCAATCTCTACGCAGGCAGAGCGGATTTGCAAAGCGGTCGCGCATAGTTTAGAGATTGCTTCGTACCTCAAGTGGTGAGTGATTTTGTTACTCATCACACCCATCTCCGCCGCGTCATTACGAGGCGCGAAACAATCTCTACGCCGGCAGAGCGGATTTGCAAAGCGGTCGCGCATAGTTTAGAGATTGCTTCGTACCTC
>CBFGNE010000032.1:0-12429 GCA_965649995.1 uncultured Mucilaginibacter sp. | reverse complement strand
GCAGTACACTTAACTTGTTACCTCTCCCTACGCCGGCATTACCCGGATCAGGTGCATGGGGTTGAATTGTAGAGACACAATATCTTGTGTCTCCGGCTGCGATTTATCAAGACACAAAATATTGTGTCTCTACGCGGGAAAATTCAACTCCAATGGGTTTGATCTCAGCCTGTCTTTCAGTTTGGTAAAATAACCTGCAGATTATTTTTAGTACACCAAAGCAAGGCACCCCTTGAGAATTATAGGGCAAATATAGGAATGATTTCGGATTTCGGAGGCGGGATTTCGGATTTGCTGATTTCCTCTGCCTAAACCCGCGTTTTTCACGCCCTCGCTTTTAAACTAATTTATAGTTTTGTAAGGCATGGCAACCATTAAACAGCTCGACCAGGGGCGCAAGAATAATTTCGACCTGCTTCGGTTTTTGGCCGCTGTAATGGTCATCTTTTCGCACAGTTACCTCATTGTCGGCAAATTTGAACAAGAGCCACTTGCCAAAACCATAGGCTTTATGGATTTCGGCGCACTGGGGGTAAGGATATTTTTTGTTATCAGCGGCTACCTCATTACCAAAAGTATGCTCAGGCAGCCAACATTGGGTAGCTTTGTGTGGGCAAGGGCGCTGCGTATTTTTCCCGGACTACTGGTGGCAGCTGTATTTTGCGCCTTCATTATCGGGCCGATTAGCACGACGCTTAGTTTAAGCGATTATTTTGCCAACAGCCGTGTGTACGACTTTGCGTGGCGGCTGCTCACCGTACACAACCTCAACAACACCTTGCCCGGCGTTTTCGAAACGTTGCCCTACGCGGCACAAATAAACGGCTCATTGTGGACGCTCGCCGGCGAGCTTTTGCTGTATGCCGCTGTTTTACTATTGGGCGTTATTATCCTGTTGTGGCGCCGGCAGTTACGTGCATTAGCCGATGCTATCCCTGCTATACTTTTGGTTGTGGCATTCTTTTGGGGAATTGTGTACGCCCCCTGGTATATGGATTTTGTTTGGGCATGGGCGGCTCTGTTTTTACTCGGCGGGCTTGCTTATCTTTTTTCCGGCAAAATCATCGTCAACATTCCCGTGGCAATCGGGTGGCTGGTTATCACTGCCTTGCTATTTCATTACCGGTCGCCGCTGCTTATCAGCTCTTTTAATATTACCCTTGCGTATGGCATTTTTGTATTTGCCTATCACCCCAAATTACAGGTAAACTGGTTCCATAAGCTGGGCGACTACTCTTACGGGCTCTATATTTATGCCTTTCCCATTCAGCAATTCCTTAAACTAAAATTCCCTTTGTGGGGCGTTGCGGTTAATTTTGGCGCTTCGTTTTTACTCACGCTTATATTGGCTGCTTTATCGTGGTATTTTGTTGAGAAACCCATGCTCAAATTAAAGATGAAACCACTGCCCAAAGCGGCTTAGTTGTTAATAACTTTTATGGCATCATCTCTCAAATATTACAGCGTGCAGCGCCGCGTTCAGGTACATAATCGGCCGTTTATGTAAACTTCTTTACACTCAATTGCCATATCGGGTAGCTGATATGTCAAAAAAATGTACTTTTGCAGACTTTTTAAAAAGGAATTATGCTTAGAACACACACCTGCGGGCAATTAAATATCAGCAATTTAGGGGAAACTGTTACCCTTTGCGGATGGGTGCAAAAATCGCGCGATTTGGGCGGCACCACTTTTATTGACGTACGCGACCGCTACGGACTAACACAATTGGTTTTAAATACCGATACTGATGCCGACTTACGCGAAGTCGGCCGCCAACTGGGCCGCGAGTTTGTAATTAAGGTTACGGGCAAGGTGGTAGAGCGTTCTAACAAAAACAAAAAAATGCCTACCGGCGAAATTGAAATTACCGTTACCGAACTGGAAATTTTAAACGCCGCTAAAATACCTCCGTTTTTAATTGAGGACGAAACCGACGGCGGCGAAGAGCTGCGTGCCAAATACCGCTACCTCGACCTGCGCCGCAACCCTATCCGCAACAACCTCGTGCTTCGCCATAAAATGGCGCAGGAGATACGCAAATATTTGGACGGGCTGGACTTTATAGAGGTGGAAACCCCTGTGCTGATCAAATCTACCCCCGAAGGCGCACGCGATTTTGTGGTGCCGAGCCGCATGAACCCGGGCGAATTTTACGCCCTGCCGCAATCGCCGCAAACTTTTAAGCAATTGCTGATGGTGAGTGGCTTCGACCGTTACTTCCAGATAGTAAAATGCTTTAGGGATGAGGATTTGCGTGCTGACCGCCAACCCGAGTTTACGCAGATAGACTGCGAAATGTCGTTCATCACCCAGGAAGATATCCTTAATATTTTTGAAGGCCTAACCCGCCACCTGTTCCGCAATGTGAAAGGGCTTGAGCTTGGCGATTTCCCGCGTATGCAGTACGCCGATGCCATGCGCTTATACGGTTCTGATAAACCCGACACCCGCTTTGGGATGGAGTTTGTGGAGCTTAACGATGTAGTAAAAGGCAAAGGCTTCAGCATTTTTGATAATGCCGAATTGGTTGTTGGTATCAACGCAAAAGGCTGCGCCGGCTACACCCGCAAGCAGATAGATGAGCTAACCGAATGGATGAAACGCCCGCAAATTGGCGCAACCGGCTTAATTTATGCCCGCCATAACGAAGACGGCACCATCAAATCATCGGTAGATAAATTTTATAACGAGGAAGAGCTGGCCAAATGGAGCGCTGCTTTCCAAACAGAAAATGGCGATTTGATATTGATCCTTGCCGGTTCGGTGGATAAAGTACGCAAGCAACTGAACGAATTACGCCTGGAAATTGGCGGCCGTTTAGGCTTACGCGATAAAAATAAATTTGCACCGCTTTGGGTGTTAGATTTCCCGCTGCTGGAGTGGGACGAAGAAACCGAGCGATACCACGCCATGCACCACCCCTTCACTTCGCCAAAGCCTGAAGATATTGCTATGCTGGATACCGACCCTAAAAACGTACGCGCTAACGCCTACGACTTAGTAATAAACGGTACCGAAATTGGCGGCGGCAGCATCCGTATCCACGATAGGGCCTTGCAGTCGCTAATGTTTAAGCACCTTGGCTTTTCGCCGGAAGAGGCACAAAAGCAATTCGGCTTTTTAATGGACGCCTTCGAGTATGGCGCACCTCCGCATGGCGGTATTGCCTTCGGGTTTGATAGGCTTACGTCTATCTTCGCCGGGCTTGATTCTATCCGCGATGTTATCGCATTCCCTAAGAACAATTCGGGCCGAGACGTAATGATAGATTCGCCGTCGACAATTGCCGAAGCACAGATGAACGAACTAAAAATAAAAACAACTGTATCGTAGTACAGCAAATCACCGTTATCATTGATATGAAAAGATATTTATTAGTCCTTAGTTTATTAGTAATAGGTTGCTCAGCCTGCAAAAAAGAAGCAAAATTTGACGCCGCAGCCCAGGCAGTGGTAGATGAAGCCAATATACAGGCATTCCTTACCGCAAACCCTTCCATTACTGCAACAAAAGACGCATCGGGTATTTATTACCAAATTATCACTCCGGGCGCCGGCGCTAACCCAACACTTTCATCTACCGTTACGGTAAATTATGTGGGGAAGTTATTAAACGGATCTCAGTTTGATAAAGGAACCGGTACAACCTACCCATTATCAGGGTTTATACAAGGTTGGCAAAAAGGCATCCCGTTTTTAAAACCGGGCGGCAGGATGTTGTTGATCGTGCCTTCGGCGCTTGCATACGGCAACAGTTCTCCCGGGGCAGGTATTCCAGCCAATTCGGTACTGGTGTTTACTATCGATCTGCTAAGTTTTACTAATTAATTCAACAAAAATACATTCAAAAGGCACGCGGTTTAACTACGGCGTGCCTTTTTTGTTTGCCACGGCCAGCAGGTAGAAACCGAGGGCAACGAAAATAGCTATCCCTTGTTATTTATCATCCGGCTGTCAAAATTTTTCCCGCCGGTATGCCCCCTTCATCAATAAATTCCCGGTGCGTAATATTTGCTACACAAAGACGGCGCGGAGCCATGGAAGCCACAGTGTGAACAAACAACTATAAATCAATTAGTTACACACAAGCAACGTGCCTAATCACGCTGGCCGGCCCAATCATTTCTTTTTCTTGATCATCTTTAACACAACAAAAACATACCGTTTATAACCACTATTTTATTTATGCGTATTTTTGCGATTTAAACTGGCCATCAATGGGATATAAGGCAATTGTAGTGGGTGCAAGCGGGCTTGTAGGCAGTAAATTGCTTACGGCACTGCTAAACCATGCCGAATACGACGAAGTGCTGATTTTAGTGAGAAAAGAATTACCGGTAAAGCATAACAAGCTGATACAGTTAGTAATAAGTTTTGAAGAGTTGAACAAATATGCAACATCTATAACAGGGCACGCGGTGTTTAGCTGCCTGGGTACAACCAACGCTAACACACCCGATAAAGCACAATACCGTAAGATTGACCATGATTACCCGGCAGAAATTGCCCGTTTAGCAAAAGCAAATGGCATTAAGCAATTTCATGTGGTTACAGCCGTTGGCGCGGATGCTAAATCCGCTACCTTTTACTTAAAGTTAAAGGGCGAACTGGAAGATGATTTGAAAACGATTGGGTTTGAGAGCCTGCATATCTATCAGCCATCTATGCTGTACGGCGGGCGCAAAGAGCAAAGGCCGCTGGAGAATGCGCTTGTCGCCCTTTTTAAGGTAATTGATTTATTGCTAATTGGCGGCTTGCGCAAATACCACAGCATTACTGCAGATACCGTTGCTACTGCGATGTTGAAGAATTCGCTTAAAACATCGCCGGGTACACATATATATACATACGATAATATAAAGAACGCTTAGTGAGTACATACATTTCGGCCGAGAATTTGGGCCATTCCTTTCACGATAACTGGTTGTTTAAAAACCTTACCATTGGCATTAACCGCGGCCGCAGGGTTGCACTGGTGGGTGTTAATGGTGCAGGTAAAACTACCCTGCTTAAAATTTTATCCGGCTCGCTTAAACCTACCGAGGGTAAGGTGGCGCAAGCCCGCGACCTTAACGTTGGCTACCTGGAACAGGACCCGCACTTTAAAAACGCGGTTACCATTAGCGATTATATCTTCCATGCCGATAATATCCAACAGCAACTCATCCGCCGTTACGAGGAATTGTTAGAGAACGACCCGGATAACATGAAGGAGATGGATAAGATTATGGAGGAAATGAGCGACATTGATGCCTGGGATTACGAGTATAAAATAAAAACCATTCTCGGCAGGTTAGATATCCACCACCTTAACCAGCATATTAATACACTCTCGGGCGGGCAAAAAAAACGCCTGGCTTTAGCCAAGCTACTGATTGAAGACCCCGAGATCTATATTTTAGATGAGCCTACCAACCACCTTGATATTGATACGATTGAATGGCTGGAAAAGCTATTGACAGAAGGTAGCCGGACAATCTTGATGGTTACGCACGACAGGTACTTTTTGGATAACGTTTGTAACGAAATATTAGAGATAGACCGTGGCAAAATCATCCCGTACATAGGCAACTATGGTTATTATTTAGAGAAAAAGGCCGAGCGTGAAGCATCTGATGAAGCAACTTTTCAAAAGAACTCGAACCTTTTAAGGAAAGAATTGGAATGGATGCGCCGCCAGCCAAAGGCGCGTGGCACCAAATCCAAATCGCGCATTGACGCTTTTTACGATTTGGAGGACAAAACCAAAAACAACGGGCCAAAGCAAAATGTAGAACTGAGCGTAAAAATTGCGCGCCAGGGCAACAAAATAATGGAGATGCATAACGTAAGTAAGGGCTTTAATGGCAACACTTACGTAGACAAATTCAGCTATATATTTAAAAAAGGCGACCGTATTGGTTTAGCGGGGAAAAACGGTAGCGGTAAATCAACCCTGCTTAATATGATAACCGACGGCTTGCAGCCGGATAGCGGGGAAATTATTAAGGGCGAAACCACCGTGATTGGATACTTCAACCAAAAAGGTTTATCTTTTAAGGAAGATGAGCGTGTAATAGATATTGTTAAAAACGTTGCGGAGTTCATCACTATGGCAGATGGCAAGCTGATATCGGCTTCGGCATTACTTACGCTATTCCTCTTCCCCCCTGCCAAGCAATACGGCATGGTGGCAAAGTTGAGCGGTGGAGAGAAAAAACGCCTGCACCTGATGAGCATCCTGATGAAGAACCCCAACTTCCTGATACTGGATGAGCCAACGAATGATTTAGACATTGATACATTAAATGTATTGGAAGAGTTCCTGGGTAATTACCCGGGCATCCTGATGATGGTAAGCCACGACAGGTACTTGCTTGATAAGATGACCGACCAACTATTCATTATGGAAGGTGGCGGACAAGTGAAGATTTATAATGGCAATTACTCATCGTACCGGATTGAACAGGAAGAAGCCAAACAGGCGAATAGAAAACCGACTGTCGCAGCACCCGTACAGGCCGAAGCGCCAAAAAAGGCTAAGCTAAGTTTTAAAGAAGAAAAGGAATTTGAGGGCTTGGAGAAAGAGATCAGCGATATTGAAAACAAGCTGAAGGAAACAACCGAGGAACTAAACACTATTAATATCGATGCTAAAAAGCTACAGCAGCTGACTGATAAAATAGCCTATTTAAACAAACAGCTTGATATAAAAAGTATGCGCTGGATTGAGCTTTCGGAGTTAAAAGAGGCATAAAATGGTGCTATCGGACATAGTAGCCTCAACAGGTGTTATTATTTTATTGGTGGCATTCTTGCTTAATTTATACAAGAAATTATCATCACATAGCCGTTGGTATAGTGGAATGAACTTTATAGGAGCCGGATTATGCGGGGTATCCTCGTATATGATCAGCTTCTACCCTTTTGTGGTTTTAGAAAGCATTTGGGCGCTTTTTGCCCTTTATTCGTTCATTGTTCCACGTGGAACATCTAAAAACGAAGCAAAGTAACGTTCCACGTGGAACGTTAAAATAGAGATAAACATTGTTCCACGTGGAACATGGAGGTTATATGTTTAAGAAATATAATGTAATAGTTGTAGGTGCCGGGCATGCTGGCTGCGAAGCTGCCGCTGCTGCCGCCAACCTTGGTTCGTCTGTTTTACTGATAACCATGAATATGGGCACCATTGCACAAATGAGTTGCAACCCGGCCATGGGTGGTGTTGCGAAGGGGCAAATTGTGCGTGAGATAGATGCTTTGGGTGGTTACTCGGGTATTATAACCGATAAAACTTCCCTTCAATTTAGGATGCTTAACCTAAGTAAAGGTCCTGCTATGTGGAGCCCACGTGCGCAAAGCGACCGTGCGAGGTTTGCTGAAGAGTGGCGCATTGCTTTGGAAAAAACACCCAATGTAGATTTTTGGCAAGATACCGTTACCTCCCTTTTAGTAAAAGGAAACACCATCGCGGGGGTAAAAACATCTATCGGCGTTGAAATTGAAGCCGACTCGGTAGTGCTTACAAATGGTACTTTCTTAAATGGTGTTATCCATATTGGCGAGAAGAAATTTGGCGGAGGCCGCTCAGGTGAGAAAGCTGCAACTGGTTTAACCGAACAATTGGTTACTCTTGGCTTTGATTCGGGCAGGATGAAAACGGGCACTCCTCCTCGGGTAGATGGGCGTAGTTTAAATTACTCGCTAATGGAAGAGCAATGGGGTGATGAAGAGCGCGGGCGGTTTTCTTATACCGATGTGGAGCTTGTGAAAGACCAACGCTGCTGCTGGATAACTTACACCAATACCAAAGTACACGAAACACTGAAGGAGGGCTTCGAGCGCTCCCCAATGTTTACCGGCAGGATTAAAGGTTTAGGCCCGAGGTATTGCCCATCTATAGAAGATAAAATAAACCGGTTTGCCGAACGCGACCGCCACCAAATATTTGTAGAACCCGAAGGATGGAACACTTGCGAGATTTATGTAAATGGTTTCTCCACTTCCCTACCCGAGGATGTACAATACAAAGCTCTTACCCAAATTCCGGGATTTGAAACGGCTAAGATGTTCCGCCCGGGTTATGCTATCGAGTACGATTACTTCCCGCCTACCCAATTGGGTTTGACGTTGGAAACAAAACTAATCAGTAACCTATACTTCGCCGGGCAAATAAACGGCACAACGGGTTACGAGGAAGCAGCATCGCAGGGCTTTATTGCCGGCATAAACGCCCATCAAAAAATAAACGATAAGCACGAACTTATCCTGAAACGGTCCGAATCGTATATAGGGGTATTGATAGATGACTTGGTAACCAAAGGCACCGAGGAGCCATACCGTATGTTTACTTCACGAGCCGAACACCGTTTGCTGCTTCGCCAGGACAACGCGGATATCCGCCTCAGCCCATTAGGGCATGACTTAAGTTTGATCAGTGACGAACGTTTAGATAAGGTAAACCAAAAAATAAAAAACTCTGATGATATTGTTGCCTTTACCCGCAGCAAAAGCGTTGATCCTGGTACTGTAAATAACCTGCTGGAAGAATTGGGCACCAGCCCGATAAACCAAAGCGCCAAACTGTTTAATTTATTAAGCCGCCCACAAATTGGCATTAAAGACTTAAAAGCTATCGACCCTACCCTTCAGGACAAACTTGCGGGCTACGATAAAGAAACTATTGAGCAGGCTGAAATAAAAATTAAATATGAGAGTTACTTTATAAAAGAAATGGAAATTGTGGAACGCATGAAAAAAATGGAGGACAGAGAGATCAATCCCGAATTTGATTACAGCCAACTGGTTTCACTTTCTAAAGAAGCACGCGAAAAATTAAAAAAGATAAAACCACGTACTTTAGGCCAGGCATCGCGCATTTCGGGCGTTTCGCCATCGGATGTATCGGTTTTGATGGTCCATGTGTCGAGATAGGGTATAAATATCTGTAAATCAGTTAATTATAAAATATCATTTATAAAGCATTATTTTAATTTTTTAATACCAGCGTTCGTCAAAACATAAAAGTTGTTTATAGGGCAAAAAAACTATGTTAAATCCAAAATCGTCCTTTTTCACAAAAAACACGTTCTATTTTTTCTTCATTTTGGTGATTTGCGGTTGCGCGGCCATGCAAAAACCTCAGGGTGGCCCCAGGGACCTCACCCCGCCCAAAATATTGAAAGCCACGCCCGAAGACCAAACCCGATTTTTTAAGGCCAAAGAAATCAGGATAGATTTTGATGAATATTTCAAGCTGACCAACCAATACCAGGAGATCAGTATTAGTCCCGCCCAGGAAAAACAGCCAGAGTACAAAATAGACAAAAAAAGTTTGCTCATCCAGTTTAAGGATACCCTGCTAAAAAACACAACGTACGTTATCAACTTTGGTAAGGCCATTGCTGATGTAAATGAAAACAACGTGCTTAAAAATTTCACCTACGTTTTTTCAACCGGGCCGCACATCGATTCGCTTAGCCTATCCGGCCAGGTTATAAATTCAACCACCGGGCTAAAAGAAAAAGATGCAACGGTTTTTTTATTTTCTCTAAAAGACGACTCCCTCCTTTTTGGGAAAAAAAAGCCCGGGATTTTTACGACGACAGATACTGCGGGTAATTTCTCGTTGAATAATTTAGCCGAGAACACTTACCGGATCTACGCCCTGAAAGAAAGCAGTCCCGATAAAATATTCAACAACGATAACGATTTGATCGCCTTCACAAAAAACCCGATCAGGGTGGATAAGGACAGCTCCAATATCGTACTTAAGCTTTTTAAACAAACCCCGGACAATTTCCGCGTTGCTGAAAAGAAATTTACGCTGGATGGAAAATTATCTATTATATTTAATAAGCCTGTGCAAAAGCCCTCTATCAAAGTATTATATCCCGCCAGCCTGGATAACCAAAAGATAGTAGAGTTTACCAAAACAAAAGATACCGCTGTAATATATATGCGCAGTATGGCTTTCGATTCGTTAAGCCTTGCCATACTCGACAATAACAAACCAATAGATACGGTTTACCAGAACAAAAATAAGAACGAGAAATTTGAACGAAACCTAACCTTCTCTTTTGGCGGCAACAGGGATAATAAATTGAAGCCGGGAACAGACATGCCGATAATAGGTAGTTTTCCTTTGGAAAACTTTGATGCATCACAAATACAATTACTGGAAGATTCTATCCCCGTCACTACATTCAATTTATTAAAAGATACTTCCAATCTTCGCAAATACGCCATGAAATACCGTTGGCGGGTAAACTCGAAGTATCAGCTCACACTAGACGAAGGTGCATTTACAGACATATACGGCGATAAGAGTAAAAAGTCGTTTAAACAATTCACAGTAGATAAACCTGAAAACTATAGTCAGCTTACGCTAAAAGTTACCGTGCCTGCAGATACCGGAAAAACTTATATTGTAGAATTGCTTGACGAAATTAAAACAGTGCTGCGCAGCGATGTGGTGTCAAAAAACACATCGTTGGTTTACAAGAATTATACAACCACAAAATACACGGTGCGTATTATTTATGATGCTAACCACAACGGCCGCTGGGATAGCGGCAACGTAAAGCGACGGGAGCAACCCGAAACAATTTGGGTTAGCCCTAAAGAGATAGCCCTGCGTGCCAATTGGGAAGCGGAAGAACCATTGGACATCCCGCGGGAACAAACTAATCCATAAACCAGCCCGAGTACATAATATTGTTTTGCGGCAATTTATCTAATAAAGCCTTTTGCTCATCGGTAAGGGGCTTTATTTTTTTGGCAGGCGTACCGGCGTATAAATAGCCCGACTCGCAAATGATTTTCTCTAACACTACCGAACCTGCCCCTATGATCACGTATTCTTCCACCACGGCATCATCCATTACAATAGCGCCCATACCTATCAAAACATTATTGCGCAGCGTGCAGCCGTGCACAATGGCGTTATGACCGATGGAAACATTATCGCCTATATTAGTAGGTGCTTTTAAATAAGTGGCGTGTATAATAGCACCATCCTGGATGTTGGTATTATCCCCTATTTTGATGTAATGCACATCGCCACGGATAACCGCATTAAACCAAACTGAGCAATTATCGCCCATTATTACATCGCCTACGATGGTAGCGTTTTCGGCAATGAAGCAGTCTTTACCCCACATAGGGCTTTTATCTTTTACGGGGAGAATAACGGGCATAACTTATTGAGGGGAAAGGTAAAAGGATAAAGGTAAAAGCTTTTTAAAATTTGTCTGTTAAAATATTTATGTTTGCCAATAATTAGCGGGAATAGCTCAGTCGGTAGAGCGTCAGTTTCCCAAACTGAAGGCCGCGGGTTCGAATCCCGTTTTCCGCTCTTAATATTCTACATTTCTATTAACTACACCCAAATATTTGGAGGCGTTAATCCAATAATTTACATCTTGCGTACTCTCTTTTATTTTCTTGAGCCAAATTTGGGATTGTATATCTCCATAGTCTGCAAACTGTTGAAGGCGCCAAATCGATATTTCTGTAGATGAGGGCAAAGCTCCTTTAAATTCCCTCCAACCATTATCTATAAGCTTCAGCTCCCTTACTTGGGCTGCTTCCATCTTAACTTTTACGGCTGATATTTCCTCGATACTTATCCATTCCAAATCTGATAACTCAATCGAAATATCTTGAGGTTTCGAAAAAAACTTAGTCGGATACAAATCAGTTCTATCATTAGAAACCTGGTCTTTTCTAAACTCTATAACTAATTCGTTCTCGAAAATATTACAGTTTAATACCCAAACATTGGAAAACTTTATTACGCTAAAAACTCTTTCACATACATCATAAATAAAAAAGCCTTCATTCAAATTAGTAAAAATTGGCAAACAAACCAAGTTAGACATAGAACTCCAGGATGTTCTTTGCCCGGAAAATAGCGTATACAAAACATCAAAATCAATACGCTTTTTATTTTCAATATCATATAAATAAAAATTACACATATTCATACCCATACGCGGTTCTATGAAATTATAAAAGAACATTTCATAATTACCGTTTGGCGATATCGATGATATATTTTCCATTCACATTAATTCAAAACACCGTATCCTCCAACATATCCGCATGCTCGGGATAATCTGTCGTATAGTGCAGCCCCCTGCTTTCGTGCCTGGCCATGGCAGATTTTACCACCAGGTAACTCACCTGTATCAAATTGCGCAGCTCGCAAAGCTTAACCGATACCTTGGTTTGCTTGTAAAAATCCTCTGTTTCTTCATAAAGCAAACGCAGCCTGCGCATTGCACGCTCTAACCTAAAGTCAGATCGGACTATACCTACATAGTCATTCATCAATTTCTGCATTTCGCGAATGTTGTGGGTAACCAAAATATCCTCGTTAGAAAGCTTTACACCATGCTCGTTCCAGTCGGGTATATTGGCAGGTATCTCGAATTCCGAAAAA
>CBFGNE010000031.1:0-12696 GCA_965649995.1 uncultured Mucilaginibacter sp. | reverse complement strand
AACCCTGGTGCTGCACACTTTTGAACGTGATAAATGGATGGTTGCCAATCCGGATGTTTACTTTATTACCGACCACTACTATAATTACGATTACGTGCTGGTAAACATGCCCAAAGCCGACCCGGCCGAATTAGAAGGGCTTTTGATACAGGCATGGAGGGACAGGGCAACAAAAAAGTTAATTGCACAGGCAGCACCACCCAAACCCTCCCTGCCTACCGACAGGCCCGGAAGGGAGGGCTTAAAAAAATAATTTGAAAGTCTCCCCTACCGGGGGAGATTTAGAGGGGGCTTGGCACTATCCTTGCAACAACTTCGTTAAATAAACATTTACCATTAAAAAAACATACAGTCATGGGCTTATTAAAATTTATAGCAGTTGGCGCAGCCATTGGTTACGGAATAAACTACATTACTAAAAAAGGCCCGGACGGCCGCTCGATACTGGATGACATTACTGACGACGCACCGGAATGGTTTGATAAAGCCAAGAAATTTGCCGAAGAAAAAATAGAAAACGCTGTTACTGCATCGCAGCCAAATGGCGGCCATGCCGAAACCGTATAAAAAGGCTTTTTTTTCACACTCGCCTGCAAAAAACCCTTGCCACACCGGCAAGGGTTTTTTTATTGATACTCTACTGCAAATTGCTAACATGAACAAACTAATTAAAATATCAATTAACCTTGTTTTCATTATAATTTAAGTAAGCCAAATTCACAATTAAATTACCCCGATAATTTTTTAGGCCATGCTTTATTAATTATATTTATTGCAAACTACGCCGTTTTGAAACTTGTTGACACGTTAAGCCATACAGTAAAATTATGCGGCCCGGTTTGTACGCCCGCAAAGCCATTAGTAAAAGCATCGTTCGGAACGCAGGTTGCCGATTTTTTTGGCAACATTTTTAGCACTGCCCATTGGCCCGCACGTTGGCATTGCGGCAGCTGGAGCGATTTCCATGGCTGGCTGTACATTATATCAGATATCAGCATTTGGGCTTCCTACTTTGCCATCCCCGTGCTGCTTATTATCATGCTCCGGAAAAAGAAGGACATCCCGTTCCTTAAAATTTTTGTGTTGTTTGTGGCCTTTATCCTGCTATGCGGGCTTACCCACTTAATTGATGCCGCCATATTTTGGTGGCCGGCCTACCGCTTAAGCGCATTGCTGCGTTTTATTACCGCAGTGGTATCCATTTTTACGGTATTTGCTTTGTACAGGGTTTTGCCGCTGGTATTTAGCCTGCGCAGCGTTGCCGAACTGGAGGCCGAGATAGAAAAACGCCGCGTGGTAGAGGATAAGCTGACTTTAAATGAGATGGCATTAAACCGCTCGCTGGAACTTACAACACAGCACAACCAGCAGCTTAAAAACTTTACGCATATCCTCTCGCATAACATCCGCAACCATGCCAGCAACATCGCGCTGGTTTCCAGCCTGGTTGATACCGATACACTGGACGGTGGCAATGCAGAACTGTTTGAAAAATTAAACAATGTATCGCGCGCATTAAACAATACACTGGAAGACCTCTCGCATGCTATTAAAATTAAAGAGAGCGTGATAAAACCTACCACGGTTGATTTTAAAACCGTAACGGATGAAGTGCTTAAAATATTTGAATCGGATCTGGCGTTAAATAACGCCAAACTGGAAACAGATTTTGAAGTGGCCCAGGTTTATTTTCCGCGCATATACCTGGAGAGTATCATTATTAATTTAATATCAAATACTATTAAATACCAAAGTGTAGATAGGACACTAAAAGTAAAATTAAAAACGTATATTAACAACGATTTTCGTACCGTGTTAGAATGCAGCGACAATGGTTTAGGCATTGACCTGAAATTGCACGGCAACAAAATATTCGGGCTTTATAAAACCTTTCACGATCGTAAAGATGCACACGGCGTGGGGTTGTTTTTAGTTAAAACGCAAATAGAATCGCAAGGAGGCGAAATAGAAGTACAAAGTACACCGGATAACGGTGCCACGTTTAAAATAATTTTTTAATGAATAAAATAAAAATTGCTTGTGTTGTTGATGATGATGAGATATACACCTTCACGGTTAAGCGCATTATAGCCCGATCTGAAATTGCCGAAAAAACAATATTCTTTCATAACGGAAAAGCCGCCCTCGATTTTTTTGTAGCCAACGCGCAAAACAAGCTGGAATTGCCGGACCTTATCCTGTTGGATATTAATATGCCCGTGCTGGATGGATGGCAATTTTTAGAACAATATGTAAAACTGGTGCCCCGGTTCGATAAAAAAATAACATTATTTATTGTAAGCTCTTCTATAGACGAAGAAGATTACGCCCGCGCCCGTGCTATAGAAGCGGTAAGCGATTTTATTGTAAAACCACTTACGGTAGAACATTTGCATAATATTTTAGGGCAGTTGCAAGAGGCTTAGTACGCACTTTCCGCAGCGGTGGGCTCACCACCGCACACATGGCCTTAAACGGCGGTGAAGACGCCGCCGTTTGGCAACACGGCCCTTGTTGGCATTGCCGCCGACAGCCACCCACATACCTTTAAAAACAAAATAAATCTCCCGCCTGTATCGTTTTTAAAATTGACTGCGTAATACTGTTATTACACTTACTAAAAAAGTTATGATGAAAAACGTTCAACAAAATTCAAAAAAGCGGGCAGGCATAGTCGGGATGGTATGTTTGCTGGCCGTATCATTCAGTTCTTGTTTAAAAAACGACCATACCGTTCAGCCACCCGTTGCTGCTTTATCGGTTAACAACGCTTCGCCGGACGCACCTGCGCTTGATTTTTATTTAGACGATAACAAAGCCAATTCACAATCTTTTGCTTTTGGCGGCGGAATAGATTACGTGGGCGCTTATACCGGCAAACGTACCGGCACTTTTAAAACCGGTGGTACCGCAACTATTTATAAGGCGGATACCCTTACGCTTGAAGCAAACAAGTACTACACATTATTTTTGGCTAACACCGCAGGGCACGAAGAATTTGTAAGGCTAAGCGATACCCTGGCCAAACCTGCCGATCAGAAAGCGGGAATCAGATTGGTTAACCTGAGCCCCGATGCACCGGCGGTAGACCTTGCCATTAAAGATGGCGCTGTATTGGTTGCCAATAAAAGCTACAAAGGCTATTCGCCTTTTAAACCGGTTAGCGCGCCGCAAAAATACACGCTGGAAATACGCCAGGCCGGCACCGCTACAGTATTGGCCTCTATAACCAATATCACCTTAAATAATGGTTCGTTATATACAGTATGGTTACAGGGGCTTGCAGCTCCGGGCACGCCTGATGCTAAGAAACTGGCCGCAAAAGTGCAAAACAACGTTTATTACTATTAAGGCATTGCATTTACCTATGCAACAAAGCCCGGCTTTTGGCCGGGCTTTGTTTGTTTATAGCCTTAAATGGGCTAATCCCGATTCAAATTCCTTACGCATCCTTATTTAATCAGAAATAAAATTACCTTTAATTTTATTTCTGCCCCAAATGAATAAACAGAAAGTTACCCCGCCCGAACCACTTGCACCCCAATTCCCCGTTGTAGGGATAGGCGCTTCGGCAGGCGGGTTAGAGGCTATTAAAGCATTTTTGCAGGCGCTTCCCAAAAAAACGGGGATGGCCTATGTATTTGTACAGCACCTTAGCCCCACGCATGTAAGTATCCTGCCCGAGATACTGGAAAAAATTTCGCCAATACCTATTATACCAATTACTGATGGCGTTACCTTAAAGCAGGACCACTTTTACATCAACCCGGAAAATACACAAGTGAAGGCGGTAGACGGGATATTGAAACTGGAAACCGCCGGGGCAAAAAATAAAAAAGCCAACACCATAGATATTTTATTTAGCTCGCTTGGCTCGGTATACCAAAGTTATGCTATCGGTATCATCCTTTCCGGTTCGCTTAGCGATGGTACGGTGGGCATGCAGGTGATCAAATCAAACGGTGGTATCACTTTTGCGCAGGACGAAGATTCGGCAGCATTTGATAGCATGCCAAAAAGTGCCGTACAAAGCGGCGTGGTTGATTTTATTTTACCTCCCGGCGAAATAGCTAAACACCTGGTAAACATCAACCACCCTTTCAACCTGAATTATTTGGCCGGGACGGAACCGGAATCCAAACAGGAAGACCATGATGTTTTTAAACAGATACTTACGGTATTGCGCGTGCGCCGCGGGGTTGATTTTCAGTATTATAAATCGAGTACATTAAAACGCCGCATTATACGGCGGATGGCGCTTAATAAAATAGAAAAGCCGGCCGATTACCTTTACCGCCTGCGCGAAAGCAAAAGCGAGCAGGACGCGCTATACAACGATATGCTGATATCGGTAACCCATTTCTTTCGCGATCCGCAAACATTTGAGGCGCTTTGCAACGATATATTCCCGGCACTGGCCGCGCAAAAATCGGCTGCCAATGAGCCCTTGCGCATTTGGATAGCAGGGTGTGCCACCGGCGAAGAAGCCTACAGCATGGCCATTTGCCTGCAGGAGCACATGGGCGACAAGGCGGCTACCATGAAACTGCAAATATTTGCTACCGATATATCCGAAACGGCCATTGCCAGGGCACGCAACGGGCTTTACCGCCAAAATGAGCTGGAAGGGCTAAGCACATCGCGCGTGCAACAGTTCTTCGCCAAGGTAGACGGGCATTACCAGGTTACGAAAACCATACGCGATATGTGCGTATTTGCCCACCACAATTTACTGAAAGACCCGCCTTTTTCTAAAATAGACCTGATAAGCTGCCGCAATGTTTTAATATACCTGGAGCCCGTACTGCAAAAAAGGGCGCTTACCACGTTCCACTATGCATTGAACGAAGGCGGTTACCTGATGCTGGGAAAATCGGAAAGCATTGGTGCGCAAACCGATATTTACGGCCCGTTTCGCCCCTCGGAAAAAATATACCTGCGCAAAGGCCCGCCCGGAAGGTTTATGAACGTGGCATCCAAAACATCCGAGCAAAACTTCAGGAATATCGACCAAAACGAACAGCGTGGCGAAACCAAGGACATTTATAAAATGGCCGATGAGATAATGCTGGAGAAATTTGTACCGCCGGGCTTATTGGTGAATGATAAGTTTGATATTGTGCAATTCCGCGGCGCTACTGATAACTGGCTGGGGCAGCCACAGGGTAAACCCAGTTTTAACGTACTTAAACTGGCACGCAACGGATTGGCCTTTGAACTGCGCAGCCTGTTGCAGCAAGCCAAAAAAAACATGCAGCCAACCCGCAAGTATGGTATATTTTATGAGCATAACGACCTGCAGCATTTCCTGAATATTGAAGTAGTACCCCTGCGCGACCAGGACGAGCAACATTTCCTGATCGTTTTCCAACAGGCATCATCAACCGGTATCGATCCGGCTATGTTTGAAGGGGGCAATAGCCACGCCAATGCCAATTACAACGCCGCCGAACTGCGGATAGAGCACCTGGAACGCGAATTGATACAATCGCGGGCGGATATGCGCATAGTAAGCGAGGAGCAGGAACTGGCCAACGAAGAACTGCAAAGCGCCAACGAGGAGCTACTATCGGGCAGTGAAGAACTGCAAAGCCTGAACGAAGAATTGGAAACATCCAAAGAAGAACTGCAAAGCACCAACGAAGAGATCATTGTTATAAATAATGAATTGGTTGACCGTAACGACCAGCTAAATAATGCCCGCTTGTATGCCGAGGCCATTATCAGCACCATACGCGACCCTTTATTGATATTGGACAAGGATATGCGGGTACTGCGCGCAACCCAGGGCTTTTACAAAACCTTTATGGTAACCGAGCGGGAAACCGAAGGGCAATACCTGTACGAACTGGGGAACAAACAATGGGATATCCCCCAGCTGCGCGATTTGCTTGAACGTATATTACCCCAGCACAAAGAACTGAAGGATTATGAAATTAAACATGATTTCCAAATCATCGGCACCAAAACTATGTTGCTGAACGCGTATCAGCTGGATAACAGCCAGCAGATAATACTGGGCATAAAGGATATAACAGAACTGCTTAAAAAGTAATTAACGAGCCGCTAACTTCGAATAATTTTCATGGCTGGGTATTTTAGGTAATCGAATAGATAAGAAATTAATTACCGGCAATATTTTAAACAATCAAGTGTAATTTCTGCGTGGGATATCACTAAACAAAACGGCCACCGGTTTTTGCCGATGGCCGTTTTGTGAGTTTTTCACCGCGCCGAGATCAACGATCCCTGTCAAAATATCCCTTTTTCAAAAAAACTTTGTTACGCCCGTTTTAATCGAAAAAAACGCAGAAAAACGCAGAAAAACACAGATTTCCGGAAACCGCCATTTTGCTGTACGAAACTGTACGAGATTGTACGAAACTGTGCGAACTTGTACGAAAATCGCGCAAACTGTACGAAACTGTACGAGGTTGTACGAACTGTACGGCCGTACAAGTATTTCCTACAAAGTCGCCATATCTATCACAAACCTGTAGCGTACATCGCCTTTTACCATGCGGTCGTATGCGGTTTGGATGTCTTTAATATCAATCAGTTCAATGTCTGACACTATGTTGTTCTCGGCACAGTAATCAAGCATTTCCTGGGTTTCTTTTATACCGCCAATACCCGATCCGGCGAGGCTTTTGCGGCCGCCCAGCAAGCTAAACGCAGCTACCTGTGCAGGCTCCGGCGGTACGCCAACGCATATCATAACGCCATTGGTGCGCAGTAACGACAGGTACATATTAAAATCGTGCGGTGCAGATACAGTATCCAATATAAAATCGAAAGTACCCATTGCGGCTTTAACCTGTTCGGGGTCTTTAGTCACCACAAAATGATGAGCACCAAGCTTTTTGGCATCTTCTTCTTTACTGGCAGAGGTACTTAAAACGGTAACCTCGGCACCAAAGGCAACGCCAAACTTAACGCCCATGTGGCCCAGCCCGCCAAGGCCCAAAACGGCAAGCTTATGGCCTTTGCCAACCTTCCAGTGCTTTAATGGCGAGTACGTAGTGATACCGGCACAAAGTAACGGTGCCACTGCGGCAAGGTCTACGCCTTCTTTCAGGTGCAGTACAAATTCCTCGCGCACTACAATGGTATTTGAGTAGCCGCCATAAGTAGGCATCGAGCCATCGCGTTCCATGCTATTGTAGGTTTGGGTGCTGCCTTCCAGGCAGTATTGCTCCAAATCCTGTTTGCAGTTTTCGCAAACCTGGCAGCTATCCACCATACATCCGGTTGCAGCAAGGTCGCCTACTTTAAAGTTTTTTACGTGGGATCCAACTTTCACAACGCGGCCAACAATTTCGTGCCCTGGCACCATCGGGAATATACCCGGGAACCAATCGTTTTTTATTTGGTGCAGATCCGAGTGGCAAACACCGCAGTATTGTATATCAAACTGTACATCATGCGGGCCTACTTCGCGGCGCTCAAAGGTCCATGGCGCCAAAGGGGTCTTCTCGTCCTGTGCCGCGTAAGCTTTAGTTTCAATCATGGTAAATAAGTTTTTTAAGTGAGAGTTTTAGTTTTGGCCGGTTGGCTGTAACAAATATACAATGCGATACATATATGATGCGAATTCCTTGCGGATAAATATGTTTATGACTGTTTTACGACAATGGCCAATAGCCCAACTGCCTATCCCCTCAGCTTACTTTTCAGCATCTTTGCTGCCTGGGTGTAACCACCTTCCGCGCCATCTACAAAGTGGATATGGCCGTCTTTCAAATCGCGTACATAGCACGACATTACCGAGGCACGGCTTACATGCAGCCCGTAAATGAGCCTGCCATCGGCCTCTAATTTATCCAGCACATTTTGCAGGGCGAGGCGTTGTTTGGCCGTGCCGGAAATTACAGTGTTTATCTTGCCGTCTATCACCAGGGTATCAGCCATTTCTACCAGGCTCTGCAGGTAACTTTTACCGCGTTGCGTGCGGAAATAAATAGGCCCGAATAAATTTATCACCCAATTTTTTACCAGTTCCATCCATTTTATGTGGCCGAATTTGGCGCGCATCTCGTTGCGTATCTTATCAAAGGTGGTGTTAAATATCAGTTTTGATACCGATATAGGCTGGCGTTTTTGCGGCGGACCGTAAAGCTCGTCCATCGCATCCATTACCTCCTTAAACACTGCCGACTGGCGGGCTTCGCGGGCAACGACTAACAGGCTCACTACCTCCTCCTTATTTTCGGGCGGGGCAATGCGGTCCCACCGGCATTGCATGCCGGTAAGGTCAGGCTCGGTTGCTTCGCCGGCGTTTGGCGCCAGCATGTAATCGTCTCCCTTAATAATTTGTTCAGCGTAATTAATGCCATTGCCCAACACCACCGGAATAGTAAACACATCTGATGTACCGTACCTGGCAATATGCAAATGGTGCCCCTCGGTGTATATTTCCTCCACAGGCAGGGTGCCCGTGCGTAACTCCAGGTTAAAGTTTTGCTGCGTGTTTACTTTGTAGGCAGCCAGCGCCTGCATTACCTTATCAATAATAGTTGGCGGCACAATAAAGGTTGCGCCATCGCCGCCAAAAAAGAAAGGGATGCTAACATCCATGCTAAAGGCGATGTTCAGTACGGTTACAATGCTGCCGGTGGCTATCAGATTTACATTTTCGTGCGCGCCGTTCATCACGGCCCCGGTTGAGTTTTTGATATCGGTGATCACGATATGCCAATTGGCCGGTACATCCGCAAACAGCGCATCGCTCACCAGCAGGGTACCAAGCGGCATCCGGTTAACGGGGAGTTGGGTATAAAACTGGCTGTTATCGGCTGGCATTATGTTTTATGTTGTAACTTATATACGTAGAAAACCACTACCCGGTGACGTAAAGCAATTTTCCGTTAAAGCTAATAGTTTAACAATGCCGGTTTTCTTTTTACAATGATATAAAATGAGCGGGAAAAATTGAATATTTGAGGTATGCCCGGCTTCAATATATATACCATCTTCTTCCTTTTTGCAGCTATGCAGGGGCTATTTGTTGCGGCGGCATGCGTGTTCCGTAAAAACGCCCACCGTTCGGGCAAAGTGCTGGCACTTATCCCCTTTTTGTTTTCGCTGATATTGTTTGAGTACACCCTTTACTGGACGCATTACGATACTTATTTCCCCTACCTCATGGGCTGGTCAAGCTGTATCATCTTCCTGTTCGGCCCCGTATTTTACCTGTATTTCGCTTCGGTGTTTAACCTGCACGTCAAAACAAACTGGCTGCACTTTGTGCCCTTTGTGATTTCGGCGTTATACCTCTCGCCGCTCATATTTGCATCCGCCGGCTGGAAACACGATTTGCTTTTGCAAAAAGTCAGGCTGGGGCTGCCTTATCTACGGTGGTATCCCTGGGCAAGCATAGCTCACATGCTGGCGTACCTGGCCCTCATTTATAAAAGCTTCTACGCCATTAGCCTGCCTGCCACCGAAACAGGTAAATGGTTTAAATGGCTGGCTGGCTTTTTCGCCGGGTTTATTGCCGCTTATAGCTCCTATTTTGTATTGGTGCAGTTCCCGCTTTTTAACCCGGAGTGGGATTACGCCATATCGTTTTGCATGGCGCTGTTTATTTACGTTTTAGCCTGGATCGGTTATATGCAGCCCAAAGTTTTTTCGGGCTTTAAGATGTTCGAAAACACGGCCGCCGCAGCCACTTTACCCGGCGATGTAAAATATAAAAATTCGCCCCTATCCGCCACAGCAAGTATCGAAATTGTACAGAAGTTGAATAGCGTAATGGCTTCGCAAAAGCTGTTCCTGCAAAATGATATCAATTTAGACAGGCTTGCTGCCTCTTGCGGTTTTAGCAAGCACTACATCTCGCAGGCCATTAACGAAAACCTACGGATGAACTTTTTTGAATACATTAACCACCTGCGCATTGAGGAAGCCAAGGCCCTGCTGCAATTGCCTAAAGAAGAAGTAAACATTATTGATGTAGCATACCATGTGGGTTACAACAATAAAGTATCCTTTAACAAAGCCTTTAAAAACATTACCGGGCAAACCCCCACCTGCTACCGGGCAAATTTGGTTAAGTAAACCTATTTATTTGGTAAACCTTTAACGGGCTTTACCCTTCCGCATCAATAGCTGCATAATTTCGGGTCAAATAAAACCGCTCCGCTATCGGGCAAATAATCAACCCTAAAATAAAACAGCATTTATGAAACCTATCTGTACCCTTATCCTTATTTCCTGTTCGATATTATCATTTGCGCAAACAAGCAAAACTACCGTGCCTACCGCTCAATATGCCGATTCGCTTTTTACAAAAAACAACTGGCAGGGGGCTATAAAGGCCTACGAGGCCGTTTTAAAAACCGATACCGGCAACGTGCGGCTTTGGTACAATGTGGCGCAGGCCTACCAGCAGGTAAAGCAGTATAACAAGGCCATAGATGCCTATAATAAAAGCCTCAGCAATAAAAACATAGCCATGCCGCGCGGCATCATCAGGAGTAATCAGGCAAAAATATACGCAATAACCAAAGATTCGGCCAAGGCACTTAATCTCCTCACCACCATGATCAGCAACGGTTACTCCAACTCACCCGACATGGAAAAGGCTCCCGAATACGCTTCCCTAAGGCCATTGGCACGATTTAAGGCGCTTACAGAGAAAGCAAGGTTAAATGCGTACCCGTGTATGAGTAACCCGCAAAACCATGAGTTTGATTTTTGGATAGGCGAATGGGATGTTTACCAAACCAACACCAATTACCAGGTAGGCAAAGAAAAGGTGGAGCAGGCCGCCGGGCAGTGCATGATTATTGAAAACTGGCTCGACGTAAACCAGCCAAATGATGGCAAAAGCATGAACTTTATAAACCCTAAAACCCAAAAATGGGAACAGGTGTGGATGGGTTCGGGCGGGGTGTACCAAAATTACTATAACGGGGTGTATAAAGACGGTGCCATGCGCTTCGAATCAGACGCTACGGATAAGGCAGGCAATAAAACCTTATTCCATTTTACCTTTTTTAACCAGGGGCCAAAGCAACTGAGGCAACTGCTGGAACAATCGGTAGATGGCGGCACCACCTGGGCCATTGTTTTCGACCTAACCTATAAACGGATAGAAAAAAGGTCTGACGGGTTTTCATCGCCTCGTTAAAGTGCAAAAATTTGTAATTAATTGATTAACCGAGCCCTTTTGAAATTACACAAGTTTTATTTTCAAATTACAAGAAAATAAATTTTATTGCGGTATTGCAGCCAGTACCGGTACATGGTTGGCGCCGTATATGAGCCAGGCATTTAGCAGCAGGTACACGGCCAATAACACCTGCGCGCACCAAAAGTCGAACTTTTTTGCCCGGGCAATTTTCTCCAGTTTAACCAGCCGCAGCGAGTATGCGGTGCAAATGATAACCGTAAGGATAAACATTAATGTTACACCGTGCAGGCTGTCAACCAGGGTAAAGGTGGTAGATTCGGGCAAGGTGGAATCGATGATATACTTGTTACCGATAACCGCAAACAAGGCGCCCACGCTAAGCCCGAAGCGCGAATCGATACTATCGGTATGGATGTAAAAACACATATACGAGATAAGGAAGGCCACGTACATGCCCAGGAACATTTTCCAAAACAGCCCCATGGCGTCGCGGTCTATCTGCAGGCGCACCCTATAGTTGCTGTATTCGGTATGGGGTTTGGCCAGGCTTTCATCGCCAAAGCCTGTTTCGTATTTTTTTATACCTGTTTTTACGTCCAGGCTATCAACCCGCCAGCCGCGCAGGGTAAAGCGCGGGTCGAATTGCTTACCAAGGGTATCCGCCTTAAAAACCAGCGAATGCGAATCGAACTGTGAGTTTTCGATAGAGAAGCGCAGCTTTTGTTTATCGAAGGGAAAATTATCAATAGCCCAGGAATCCTTCATTACGCATTGAAGCTTCATCAGCAGGTAAACCTTGTCGCCCGTGGTATCAATGGTAGAGAATGAGGTGGTGTACGATTTTGCCTGTGGCACCTCCAGGTTGTGCAGAAAATCAAATTTCCTGTTCTTATACTTCAGCCAAAGCCACAGGTTAACGTTGTATTCTTTATCCTTAAAGTTGATATCGTGTATGCTGGTAATGTACACCCCGGTAAGCACGGTATCGGGCACTTGCTTTTGGGCATGGGCCGGTGAGCATATTACTATTAATGTGATAAAAGCGGTAAGGGCAAATAACTGTTTAAACATGGGGCTGTATTGGATAGGTTAAAAATAGGGATTTTTATTTAAAGTCGTTTTAACACCACCACGGCGTATTGCCATGAAGCCAAATGCAGCAAGCCCTGTTTCTTTAACGATTGTTAAGCTGATATTGCACCTTTCCCGATGTACACCACGTGCCCGCCTACGTAAACGCAATCGTTGTTATCGGCGCTTTGTGCTACTTCGACAAATAGCTCGCTCGGCCTTCCCAAATTACTGCCCTGGTTTAAAACAAAGCGCTCATTTTTATTTTTGTAGCCGTATTTGGCCAACCAGGCACCGACTGGCCCGGCAAGGCTGCCAGTAGCAATATCCTCAACAGTTCCGCTATTGTTCCAGGTTCGTATTGTTAGCGAAGGGACTTCAACAATCCCAATAAACTTAGCGCCAAATTTGTCTAACAGTTCTTCCATATCTTCAATTACGATCTTCGCTTTCAGCCCATTTTGCTGTAAGGGTACAAGTACATAAGG
>CBFGNE010000030.1:0-12836 GCA_965649995.1 uncultured Mucilaginibacter sp. | reverse complement strand
TTTAGTACTGCAGCAATATCATCGGCATAAGCTTTATGGATGTACTCGCCCCATTCGGTATAAGTTTTATAGGTATGGCTGCCTAATTTGGGGAAAAGGTTGAAATCGAGGTGGTCATGCGAGTTAATAAGCCCCGGGAAAACCCGCGAGTTATAAAAAACCACTTGCTGGGTGCCTTTTTCAGCTAACGGCGTGGCCGACAGTTGTGCAATTTTGCCATTGCTTACATGGATACTTACCGTATCGCCATTGATCAGTTGCAGATTATTTAGGATCATTTCCCCTCCTAAAATGCATCCCGTAAATTATCGGGAAACCTTTATAGCTTTCGTAAACCTGCAACGCCTTCTGCTTTTCGTAATAATGCTTAACCGATTCATCTATCTTCATTTCCTCCTGCGTTATTAGCCGGAAATGGTGATCCAAAAGTATTTCTTTGATAGTACCGGTGAGGTGCACAAAGTTTTGTACCGCTACCAGAGAGTTATCGTGCCGAAACGTGCGTTTACCGCCATATGCCAGTGTGCTGGGGTGAAAATCCGTTATAACAATATCGCCGGTGTCTTTTATGATCCGGCACCAGGCCTTTAAGGCCTCGGCGATATTGTTGATATGCGCCACGGTAAGTGTAGATACAATAGTATCATAGCTTTTGGAGGGGATATCTTTAAACAAGTTATCGGTTATCTGGTAAGTTTGCGCCCCAGGGAATTTTTGCTCCAGCCTGCGCAGCATGCCCGATGATACATCAAAGCCTGTAAGTGTTGCTGGGCGCCGGTTTAATATCTTTTGCCAGTGCCTGCCGGTGCCGCATCCAATATCCGCTACTTTTTTATTCTGTACAGGCAGGTTAGCCAATAGTTTGGAGAATACTTCCTCGTCCAGGTCGAGCATTAAATTGCCGGGCTGTTCGTCATAATTTTTAGACCATATATCATATGCCTCCACCGAGCCCTTCTCTTTTACGGGCGATGGAAACAGGTGTTGTTTAACGTAGTTTTTAAGCGATGCGATGACAGTTGGCATTGTTTTGACCTGGTTATTAACAGTTACGACCGCTGTTTGCCAAAGGTTGCCAGCACCGGTTTATTTAAGTGGCGAGGCAACGCCCTATCATTCGCCGGCGTATTTATAAATGTGTGGGCAGATATTGAGATTGATTAAGTTTTGTTATATGGGCATCCCCGGTTTTTAGTGTGGTGAGGTAACACCTCATCACCGCGGGGATTTTGATAGAAATAAGTAAAAGCCGGGCGATACCGAATGGACAAGATATTATTATTTAACCCCAAAAGTTCGATAAACAAGTACCGGATACCCAATTCAATTTTAAACATTGCAGCCTCGGTAGAGGGCAAATATGGTTGGGTAGTAGTAGACGGCAACTGCGAGGCCGACCCGTTAGCGAAAATAGATAGCTATGTGGCGGGCGGCGGTATAAAATACCTGGGCTTTACTGTAATGCCTGGTCCGCAATTAAAACAAGCGATCACCATCGCAAAGTTCATAAAAGCCAAATACCCGTATACAAAAATGATTTGGGGGGGCTATTTTCCGTCCAACCAGCCTAATGCGGTGCTTTACTCGGGTTATGTTGATTTTATTATTAACGGCCCCGGCGACCATGCCTTTCCCGCTTTAATAGATGCTTTGGAAAACGGGCAACCCTTCGAATTTATCAAAAACCTCATTTATAAAGCTACTGACGGCAGGATATTTAAAACCGCCAAGGAAGACCTGATAGATCAGGATTCGCTTCCGCCGCTGCCCTACGATAAACTGGCCAATTTTTACCCTATCCCTAAATTCCTTGGAAAGACTTATTTGGGCGGGAAAACGCTGGCGTACCACTCCAGCATTGGCTGTCCTTTTACCTGCTCGTTTTGCGCAGTGGTGCCTATTTACGAGGCGCGGTGGAAGGCAAAATCGGCTCAATCGGTTTATAAGGATGTAAAGTACATTAAGGATAAATGGGGAGCGGACGCCATCGAGTTTCATGATAATAACTTCTTTGTATCCGAAAAGCGCGCAGTAGAATTTGCGCGACTTATTAAACCGGAGAACATGACGTGGTGGGGCATGGCCCGCATTGACACTATGCATAAATTCAAAGACTCTTCCCTGCAAGCTATTCGCGAGTCGGGCTGCAAGATCATCTTCTTTGGCGCCGAAAGCGGTAACAACGCCATTTTAGAACAAATGGATAAAGGTGGCACTCAAACCGGCGACCAGATCATCGAGTTTGCCGAACGACTAAAAAAATTCGATATCATCCCCGAATACTCTTTTGTGTTAGGCACCCCGGCGCCAACGCAGCAGCAAGTGCTGGCGCAGATAGATTTCGAGATTGATTTCATCAAAAAAGTAAAGGCAGTAAACCCCAAAACCGAGATAGTGATCTACACTTACAGCCCGGTGCCTACCGAAGGCTCGGAATTGTATAAACAGGTGTTATCGAGCGGTTTCCGTTTCCCCGAAACATTGGAGGATTGGATAAGCCCGGCATGGGAAAGTTTCGATCTGCGGAAAAACCCGCTTACGCCGTGGCTCACACCTGAGATGATAGACAAGATAAGGAATTTTGAAACCGTACTGAACGGCGTTTACCCAACAGTTACCGATATCCGTCTCAACTGGCTAAAACGTAAAGCAATAAAGTTAATTGCCGGCTTACGCTACAAGGTTGATATCTACCAATACCCTTACGAAATAAAGCTTTTACAAAAGGTATGGCGCTACCGCCAGCCGGAGATACAAGGATTTTAACATGGCCTTGCAGCAAATTGATATAGCACCTAAAGAAGCTTCGCCCGATTTTGAGCTGTTGTACCTTGCCGTGCGCGGACTGGAGGGCAGGATTTATACAGACGAAGAATTAATGAGGCTGCCGGAAATAAGCCCAGCGCACTTGCATGTTAAGGAATGGCAAATAAGGAAACGCTCATCTGAAAAGTTGGTAAATTACCTCGCCAAAAAGAAAAAGCCCTTAAATATTTTGGAGGTAGGCTGCGGTAATGGCTGGCTGGCAGCAAAGTTGGCACAAATAAAAGATGCCAACGTATTTGCCATAGATGTAAACCGGGTGGAAATTAACCAGGCAAAAAGGGTTTTTAAAAGCAAGAACCTGCAATTTTTTGGCGGCAGCCATGATAGCAGCGGTTTTGTTGGGGTTAAATTTGATGTGATCGTTTTTGCAGCTTCTATCCAATATTTTGCGCCGCTGGCGGATACGCTCGATCAGATGCTGGGCTACCTTGCTGCAAGGGGCGAGATACACATCCTCGACAGTAATTTTTATACCCCCCTCACGGTTGACAACGCCGTTTTACGGACGCAGGAATATTATTCATCCATGCGCTACCCGGAAATGGCAGCATTGTATTTTCATCACCGGTTGGATGAACTGGCAGGTTTCGATCATCAAATATTAAGCAACCCGCACAGCCTAAAAAATCGATTATTGAAAGGCAGCCCCTTTTACTGGATACAAATAAACAACACTGACGCATGATAGGCCAGGGCGTATACCATACCTTTAAGCGTTACCGTACCCTGCAAACGCATAAAATAGCTGCACTGCCGGTGGTTATTTTAATGCCTCATAGTGCCTGTAACTGCCGCTGTGTAATGTGCGATATTTGGAAGGATAACAAAAACCTAAAACAGCTAACCGAGCAAGACATCAGCGGGCTATTGGCAAACTTAATACAATTGGGTACGCAGCAGGTGCTTATGTCGGGCGGGGAGGCGTTGCTGAATGCAAATTTTTTCAGTCTTTGCCGAATCCTAAAGCAGCAAAAAATGAAAATTACACTGCTCTCTACGGGCTTATCTATCAAAAGGCATGCTTCGCAAATTATAGAATGGGTTGATGATCTTATCCTCTCGCTGGATGGCGACGAGGCATTACATGATGCCATCCGCGATATCCCGGGTGCATTTAGAAAACTAAAGGAAGGGGTGGAATACATCCGATCATTAGCGCCAAATTATCCAATCAGCGCCCGCACGGTAATCCATCGTTTAAATTTCCGCAACTGGCAGGCAATTATTAACGCTGCAAAAGATATGGACCTAAACCAGGTGAGCTTTTTGCCCGCCGATGTAAGCAGCCACGCTTTTAATCGCCAAACAGCCTGGAGCGAACCCAAACAGCATGAAATATTGCCCGGTGAAAATGAATTAGCAGAATTAAAGGGCACTGTAGAAGCTATTATTGCCGACAAAAGCAATTTCGCCGAAAATTTCATAGCCGAATCACCCGAAAAACTGCGTGATATTTATCGTTATTACGCGGCTTTTTATCACGTCAATTTTTTCCCCTTTAAAAAGTGCAATGCGCCATGGGTATCGGCGGTGATAGAGGCTGATGGCAGTGTACGCCCCTGCTTTTTTCATGAAGCAACAGGCAATATCCGGGATTCATCCCTTACAGAAATATTGAACAGCGATGCATCTGTAAATTTTCGCCGCACGCTTGATATGCGTACAAACCCAACCTGTGTAAAGTGTGTGTGTGCTTTGAATTTATCGCCATTGGCGAAGCTTAATTGACTTGATGATGAGCAGCATATTATTCACGCACTCCTACTTTTTACGTTTCGACCCAAAGCAATGGGCCATCGGGCAACCCTATGCGCCATTAGGGACTTTGTACGCGGCCTCTTTGATGCGGCAACAGGGTTATGAAGTGAGTTTGTTTGATACTATGTTTTCGCACAGTGCGGGCGAAGTGATCCCTGCGATAGAAGAAAATCAACCCGATTTTTTTGTGATATATGATGATGGTTTTAACTACCTCACCAAAATGTGCCTCACTAATATGCGCGAGGCCGCATTTAAAATGTGTAAGCTCGCTAAGGAACGCGGCTGTATCGTCGTCGTTTCCAGTTCAGACGCTACCGACCGCTATGCCGAGTACCTTGCCGAAGGTGCCGATTTTGTGATTATCGGGGAGGCTGAGCATACGCTGCTGGAACTTTGTGCCCATCTTAAAAATGGGAGTAACCAATATGGGGGCATCCTGGGGCTTGCTTATTATGATGGGGATAAAGTAGTTAAAACCATGGCCCGACCGGTACTAAAAGACCTCGATAGCCTGCCATTGCCCGCATGGGATTTGGTGGATATGAACAAATACCGTGATCTGTGGATGCAGCACGCGGGTTATTTCTCTGTAAACATTGGTACCACACGCGGATGCCCCTATAAATGCAACTGGTGCGCTAAACCTATTTACGGCAATCGCTACAACTCGCGCAGCCCGCAAAACGTCGTGGCAGAAATAAAGCTGCTAAAGCAAAATTACCAGATGGATCATATCTGGTTTTGCGATGATATTTTTGGGCTGAAACCAGGATGGGTTTTAGAATTTGCGCGTTTGCTTGAGCAGGAGAATATCTGCATCAAATTCAAGATACAATCCCGCGCTGATTTGCTGTTGGACGAAGAATTGGTGGCCGCCCTTACCAGATCGGGATGCGAAAATGTATGGATAGGTGCCGAAAGCGGCTCGCAGAAAATACTGGATGCGATGGATAAGGGCATTACCGCGGCCCAAATTGCAAAAGCTACTGCGCTAATGAAAAAGCACGGCATAAAACCGTCGTTTTTTATTCAATTTGGTTACCCCGGCGAAACAAAAGATGATATTGAGCTAACCATTGATATGATAAACCGGCTGCTGCCATTTGAGATTGGGATCTCGGTTTCGTACCCCTTACCCGGCACGGGTTTTTATGAAAAGGTTAAGGCCGAACTGAAAAAGAAAACCAACTGGTCCGACTCCGACGAGATGGCGCTTATGTTTACTAATACCTTCCCCGCGCCCTATTACAAGCAGTTGCACAGCTATGTGCACCAAAACTACCATAAACATTTGGCTAAAAATAGCCTGGTAAACCTGCTGAAACAGCCGTCCGCGATAACAAATAATACACTACGGAAAGCCCTTTCGGTATTTTACCATGCACCCCGCACCTACATAGAAAAGTTAAAGCTGAACAGACTGGAGGAGGCGCTATGACGGAAATCTTTACAAAAAACGCCAACGAGCAATTTGCTGAAGCAGCTTTCAGTAACCAATCGGCAGTATTCGACGATTTATATTCCGGTGATACTATTATTGCCTATAAGCGCAAACGGGTGCGCAATCATGTATTGCAATTCCTTAAACCCGGCGGCCATATTTTAGAGTTGAACAGCGGCACCGGCGAGGACGCTATTTTCTTTGCACAGCAAGGCTTTAAAGTGCACGCTACGGATATTTCTGTTGGCATGCAAATCGAACTTGAACTCAAAGTAGCATCTGCTGGATTACAAAGTGCCGTCACCAACGAAACCTGCTCGTACACCCAACTAAGCGAGCTAAAAAACAAAGGGCCTTATGATCTTATTTTTTCAAACTTCGCCGGTTTAAACTGTACCGGCGAACTGGACAATGTCCTTGCCTCTTTCTCATCGCTGTTAAAGTCGGGGGGGATGGTAACGCTCGTTATCCTGCCCGAATTTTGCCTGTGGGAAACATTGTTGGTATTTAAAGGCAAGTTTAAAACAGCATTCCGTAGGTTTTTCAGCGGCAATGGCCGCACAGCGCATGTAGAAGGCGTCCGCTTTAAATGCTGGTATTACAATCCGTCGTACATAAAAAAGTGCCTAAAGAATGAGTTTGATATTGTAAGCGTAGAGGGGCTGTGTGCCATTGTGCCGCCATCTTATATCCACGGTTTTGCGGAAAAACATTCCTCTGCCTATAAATTCCTGGTCCGTCTGGAAGATAAATGGAAATGCACCTGGCCTTGGAAATACATAGGCGATTATTATATCATTTCGCTAAAAAAGAAAGCTTGATTACTGCGCCACACGTTCTTCGGTTTGCTGCAGCAGAAAGGTGAGTTTGTTTTTGTAACGTTCTATCAAACGGTTTTGGAAGTTAACCGGGTCGGGTTTGGCAAAATGTTTGCCTGCCGACATGCCCATTACTATCCCCCGCAAGTTCAGTTTCTTTAGCAAAGTTTTTTTGCCCCATCTTTTAGCAGTAACCCTTAGGAAGGCATCATCCAGCAAATCACCAAGCTTATTATTCAATAAAAACTCGATAAGGTTTTTGAGCAGATGGTTTTTTAACGGCTTTGCCGATGCAAGGCGCAGGGTTTTATTAGGCAGCAGGGTGCGTGTCCAGGTATTGGCGGCGTAGAATTTTTCAAACACCAAATCGCCCTCCAAAGGTATCAGCGTGCCGGTTTCAATGGCGGTATAAATGTTTTTTTCGGCAATCTGCAGTTGCTGCTCATCTATATAATAATTCATGCAGTAATGGTGCTGCTTATTCACTAAAAACGTAAGTTTTTTAAAGCAATGCATTAGCGTACGCGCCACCCAAAGGCGGTTTTTTGCGGTAATGATAAACAGGTCGATATCCGATTTATCATCTGCGAAGTTTTTTGACAGTGAGCCTGAGATCCCAACGCCACGTACGTAGGGGAACTTGATCAAAAACCGCCCCACGCGCTTTGCGCGCGTTATCATTTCAGCAGCTTTTTGATTGCCTTTATTGCGGCGGACGATGAGGAAGTAGTCGTTTTTTAGGGAGTAGAACTTATCAAACTGGTACACCATTTTACCGGCAACGAGGTAATTAAGCGCCTCATGAAATTCTGCAAGAGAATGTTTTTCGCCAAGAAAGAGGTAGATCTCGCTATAGGTCAAGGGATAGTCAAACATATCAAAATATGCAAGTGCGGCTAAAATATTTCTGTTGATGGTTAACACGGTGCTGCTTTTGATATGTTATTTATACCCGCTTTAAAACGGCGTATTGTATCTGTTTTGGTATATAATGATGACGGTGCGGACTTATATTTGGTTGCCTGTTTTTAAACTATTTATGTGGTAGCCTGCTTTATTTTATCGATTCCGGAGAAAATGAACAGCGAAAAGAAAACGCTGTAAAAAAACACACCTTTATCCACATCCAGTAAATTCTCGGAAAAGGAAACGGTGGTGATAATCACCATAAACGCAAACAGTAAAATATCCCGCCTTAACACGGCTTTCCGAAAACCAAAATATAGCGTTGCCAAATAAACCAGCAAACCAATTGCGCCCGTTTTTATTAAAAAACTAATGTATTGGTTATGCGCGTTAAGCCCTGCCAGGTACGAGCGGTAAAACTGCGCTTCGAAAAAGCGTTCTTTCAACAAACCGATCTCTGACCCGGAACCATGGCCGATAATTGGTGATTGCCCGGCTAATTTTAATGCCACCTGCCATCGCGCCAGCCGTGGGTCGAATAATTCATCGGCTTTTGCTTTGCTTAAGTCGGTTTTTAAGTCGGTGATGTAGCGCTCTTTAAAATTATCCATTTGATAAATACCGGCGATAATGAGTGCCGAAAACGAAAGCGTAGCGGCTATATATTTTACCCGGCCGGCATCCTTTAGTAAAAATGCAGGTATAGCAACATTAATGATAATAAGCACTGCAACAAACACCGACTTGGAGCTGAGCTGGATAATGCCTGCAGCCAGTACCGCGCAGCAAATGGCACATAAAACTTTATAGCGCCTGGTTTCGGCCTTTACCAATTCTGTTATCAAAAACACCAGCGCTATGGCTACCTGCATAGAAAAAAAGGTGGCGTGCATCTCCAGTGGGGCGGCAAAATTGTGGTTGGTAAAATCCGAAGAAAACAATGCCGATGCGGGGAAGTGGTAAAACCTTATCGCCCTGAGCGCCTGTAAGTACAAAAAAAGTATAGCCACCGTACTACTCAAGGCAAACACCAAAAGTAAGTTACTGCGGTATTTTTTTATGTCGAAAGGATTGAGGCAAAACATTAGCGGGAACAGCAATATGGTAACCTGCTTGCCCCATTCGTTAAAGGCCTGAGGTTTGTCGATGCTGTATAAAGTGCCCCCCGCAGTAACTAAAAACACAGAAACTAATGCAAGGTTTGTTATGGTAAGCAAAGGCTTTATATCGGCCTTGCGCAGGTGTATGAGGGTATGCAGGATAAAGCTGATCAGTATTAAATGGCTGTAAAACCTGTCGTACGGCAGGCTTATCAGCAACAGCATTAAATGATAATAGCTTACCTGGTTTGCTGCGCTATCAGCTACCGGGAACAATTTTTTCAATTTGGCGGGCATAGTAGCATTCTATTATAAACTCTTCGTACTCGTCGATAATTTTCTCCCAGTTAAACTGGTATTGTATTTTATGCAAGTTGTTTTTCACCATCGTTTTTTCGGTATCGTGCCGCTGCACATTCTCTACCAGGCACCGTACTTCCTCGGCGTTGTTAAAATAAAACGCATCGGAGCTTAGTACAGATTTATTGAAAGGGTTATCGTGCGCGGCAATAAGAGCTTCGCTGGCCATTGCCTCTAAAAGCGAGGGGTTGGTGCCGCCCACGCTATGCCCATGGAAATACAGGTAGGAGTTATTTTGCAGGGAACGCACCGCCGTATTATCAAAAATAGATCCTTTGAACTGGATGCGTTCATCGTTTTTAAATTTATGGGTAATGTATTTACCAAAGCGGTTGCCCGTATCGCCAAGCACTTTAAAGCTTTTGCGCGATGCGCTGTTGTTGAAGCCCTCTAAAATACTTTCGATGTTGTTCTCCGGCTCCATGCGGGCCATCAGCAAAAAGTAATCTTCTTTTTGTACCTCGCTTTTATCAAACTGCTCGCGCTCCTCTTCCGAAAATAAATCGGCACCGTAGGGGATGTAGCGGCTATCGATGCTGTACTTGTCCTTAAGGTAGCCTTTGATCACCCGCGAATCGGCAATGTAAAACTGGCTATGCTTTACTGCCAGCTTCTCGGCATATTTTAAAAAGCGCTGCACGGGTTTGGAGTATTTGGATCGTTTCCACTCCAACCCATCCATATTGGTGATGATGGTGCTATTTTTAGGGTAAAGCTTACCCCAAACCGAACTGCTGGTATAACCCATTAGCAACACTACATCAAAATTCCTTTTGCGGGCATCAGCAAGGCAATTAAAATCGTAAGCGAATTGCCCGGCGGTGCCTATAAGGTATTCCGGGTCGTAGCAATGTACAATATCAACCCCATTCCAATTGTTGGCCGTGTAGGGATGGTTGTGCGAGTTATAAACCGTAACCGAATGCCCCTTTCTTACCAACCCTTCTGATACATATTCGGATATATGCTCAAAACCACCGTAATGGTTGGGGATGCCGCGCGTGCCTAAAATGCCAATTCGTAGTTTCATGCCGAGTATGCTAATTGATATGCCTTGTATGTTTGTATAGCTGCCTGTTGCCAGGTAAATTGCTTTAATATTTTGCTGCGGAAATTTTCATCGAAATCGGCCACGCTAGCTTTTTCAACCGCTGCCAGTATACTTGCCGGGTTTGCCGGGTCGCAGTAAAAGGCATCATTCTCAAAATATTCACGGGTATCGCCCTTATCGGTTATAACAATATTGCAGCCCATGGCGGCGGCTTCTATCGAGCTTAAGCCGGTGGTCTCGAACCAGCTTGGCAGGGTATGAACCTTGGCCATTTGTTAATAAGCAACCAATTCCTGCTGCGGTATGTGGTTTATAAACCGGATATTACTGGCTGCTATCGCGCGGCATTGATTATAATATCTCAACTGATTTGGCGCATGCGAACCAATCAACAATAGTGTAAACTTTGTGTTATTTAAGGCTTTTATCAGGTTCAGCTGGTTCTTTACACCCTCAATGCGCGCTACGCATAACACCATGCTTTTATTTTTACCAGGTTGGTTACCACCAATAAATAACTTCGGGTCTATACCGTTTGTAATTACCCGGAATTTGGTTTGGCAGTTGTATTCTTTTATAACCCGCCGATATTCCGACAGGGAGTTGGGCAGTATTAACGCCGCCTGGCGCAGTACTTTTTGTATGCTTTTATGCTGCCCCATCCACAGGTAACTTTTGCCCGAGAGATGGTCTTTCCCCAATAACCAGCGCGCAACGGTTTTAATATAATCGATACTGTGTGCCGGCAAAAACCCCATCAGTGCCCTCAACCCTTTAGCCTGGTACTTATCGTACTCGCTGTAGTTGCACAGGATGGTTGATACCACGAAAGGTTTGTTAGCTTTTTGGCTATGGTACAGGATATCTGCCGGGCGGGTAAGATTAAAAAAATGTAGCAGGTCGAAATCCTGGTAGCGGATATCCTCGCAGGATAATTTTATTTCCACTGCCACGCCTATCTCCGCCAAATGTCGGGCCGTTTGTATTACCTGCACCGTATCCCCACCGGGTACAGTGTATAAAGTCGACCGTGTGATAAATGCTATTCTCATCGTTTCGCCAGGTTTAGGTGCAGCCAGTTTATCAATCGTTCGGGCAGGTAACTCACTGTATAAAGCAGGTAATTATCCAGCCTTAATGGTTGCAGCGCAATGGCTTTAACCATGTTACGGCGGGCACGTTGGGGTTGGTAATTATTCAACAAGAATTTTTTGCCGCAGAGCGCATAGTAGGCGCCCTGTTTGTTTTTTGGCGAGTATTGTTTGCTGCCTATCTGGTGCAGTTCCCTCCCTTCGGATGCTGTAATGCGCTGGGTTTGTAGCGAAGTATGTTTTATCGATCGGAACTTCCGCGTGTGCCATTTTTCGTCGATGGTAACCGATTCGGGGTTAAGGCGCACTTTTATCAGCGGCTGCTGCAGGTTGCAGGCCATTTTTGTTTTAAGCAGGTTGGCCCATAGAAAATGGTCTTCAAAAGTATAAGCATGCTCGTTATAGCCGCCAGCGTTGAGGATGGCGGCTTTTTTATACAGCACACAGGAATGTATCATCGGGCAAATACTGATATCCAGTTGCCTTAATTCATTATAAGTGTAACCCGCCAGCCGGTGTTTAAATAAAAACTCGCCCTCAGTGTCAATATAATCTGCTTCGGAGCCTATAATGCTGTATTGGGGATGTGCTGTTATAAAATCATACTGCACCTGCAAACGGTGGGGGTAGCAAATATCATCCGCATCAAAGCGGGCAATGTAAGGTGCACGGGCATATTTTAACCCGGTGTTCAGTGCAGCTGCTACACCCTTATTGGCCTGGTGGATCACCACAATACGGTCGTCCTCAAAAGAGCTGATCACATCCAGCGTATCATCGGTAGAGCCGTCGTTTACAATCATCAACTCAAAATGGGCAAAGGTTTGGCCCAGTACCGAATTTATGGCCTCGTGTATATATTTACCGGCATTGTAGGCTGGCATTAAAACGGTGATCTTGGACTCAGGCATGAGTAAGCCCTCCGTTCGGTTCTGCTGTTTCTTTAATGTTGAGGAATAGCAGCAGTTCGAAAAAAACAAGGATGGATAACTGCTCGAACCAATAATCTACAAGCAGCACTGCCATTATCAATAACAAAATAGGCAGCCCGTAGGTAAGCTTGCGGTAATGCCGGGCAAAAAACCAGAGGTAATAGATGACGAAGATGGTTAGGCCAATAAGGCCGTATTCCGCCATTAATTGATTGTAAACCGAAAAGGGGCTATTGGTTAAAGAATGCAGCCCGGTTTCCTTGCTAAAAAAATCGAGGTATACATCCAGGTGGTTCCCTAAAAAATCGTTGTTGATGTAAATATATTTTTTCGGATAGCCGCCCGCTATGCCCAACCCGGTAGCGCGGAATGCCAGCTTAGAAGAGAAGTTCCCCATACCATCCCCGGTAAGTATGCGGGCAGGGTGTTGTATAAAAAATTTGCCCGTTTGTAACATGCTGACGGCCTTACCAGGCAGCGTTGGTAAGCTTATGTTTTTGGCCGAGATGGGCAGTGCCGCATCGTGCGTATTAATAAATTGTATAAGCGG
>CBFGNE010000029.1:0-12951 GCA_965649995.1 uncultured Mucilaginibacter sp. | reverse complement strand
ATATTGCTATAATTTTTGGCAAGATAAGGTGTTATTGGCAGAATTTGCAATGCAAAAAGGGGATAACCGTCAAGTTATTCCCTTTTTGCGATTTAATTTGGTAGTCAACAATCGGCATTATAAGAACATACCGCCTGAAGCTTCTATCCGTTGTGCGTTTATCCAGCGTGCATCCTCCGAACATAAGAAGGCGATAACGCCGCCGATATCATCCGGCTGACCGGGGCGGCCTAATGCTGTAATAGAAGATATAAAGTCGTGCATGCCAGGGTGGCTATCAAAAGCGCGTTTGGTAAAATCGGTTTCGATGATGCCGGGAGCCACCAAATTAGCTGCAATGCCACGGCTGCCCAACTCCTTGGCCAGGTACTTGGTAAACACCTCAATTGCGCCCTTCATGGATGCATAAGCCGCATAACCCGGCGTAGCAAAACGGGTAAGCCCGGTGGACAGGTTGATGATGCGCCCGCCATCCGCAATTGTCGTAAGCAGCGTTTGGGTTAAAAAATAAACGCCTTTAAAGTGTACGTTGAACAGATTATCAAAGTCCTCTTCGATAGTTTTGGCGAATGGCGCGGCCGCATCGATACCTGCATTGTTGATAAGGAAATCGAAAGTATCGCGGTTCCATTTTTCTTTTAAAACGGTAGTTAAAGAGGTTTTAAAGGCTTCGAAGGATGATACCACACCCGTATCTATTTGTAATGCAGCTGATTGTAAACCAAGCGATTGGATCTTTGCGACCACCTCGTCTGCTTCTTCTTTCTTGCTGCGGTACGTGATGATCACATCGTTGCCTTTTGAGGCCAGTTTTAATGCAGTGTTTTTACCAAGGCCTCTGCTTCCGCCTGTTATGAGTGCAATTTTGTTTGTGGGTTCCATTTTCTTTTTTGTTTTAGATGATGGTACAAAGGTGCAGCAAAAGGCCGTCCCAAAAATGGTCACAGTTTCAGAATAAATGGTGATAGTTTCAGTATTTTTGGGATTACACTGATTTGGGTATGATTGCACCGATAATGTCTAAACACCTTATTCAGACATCAGTTGCTCTTTATACTGCTTTGGTGTAACGCCCGCGAAGCGTTTGAAAAATTTGGTGAAATTGGAAGGGTCGAAGGTGAGTTTATAGGCAATTTGCTTTATTGGGATGTTTTGCTGCAGCATGTCTTTGGCTATTTCCATTATCCGCTTCTCAACGAAATAGCAGGGCGCTTTATCGGTGGTGAGTTTTATGGTATTGCTGAGGTGCGTAGGGTGGATGTGCAATAACTCCGCAAAATCGCGTATCTCGAACATGTCCGTCCGCTTATCCTGGATAATATCGTCCAAATGCTTATCAATCTCCACCAAGAAATCGTTGGTGATCTCGTGCCGGCGAGCTAATATTTTTTTGGGGATTGGCTGCATCAGTTTTCAGTGGCCGGTTGGCAGTTCTAAAATTGCTTTAACAAAAATACTAATAAACTGTGTCATTAGAACTTTTGATGGTGACGCAACCGGCAAGGTACAAAGTGAACGACGGTTGACTACGACGGAACGGCAACTTTATAAAACACTTCGGCTTGCTTCTTGCTCCAATTATCTTTAGCTAAAATAACGTTATCAATTATTTTTGTTGAGCGATTATAGCAGTTTGTATACAGTTCATAATCGTCTTTATCCTTAGCCCGTTCCATCGATTGTTGCTTATAATCCACGATGTCCCAATCCGGGATATACGTCGAAAGCGACTTTTCCAATTCGGGATCTATTTCGGTGCCAAGGTATATGTTTATCCTACTGTTGCCTAAAAAATAGATTTCGGTATGGGGTTTGGCATATTCTAAACCAATATAATCCATTAATCCATATGAAATAAAAATATCGGCGCATTTTAGAATTTCTTCGCGGCTAATGTCTATACGTCCGTCAGTATTAGTTACAAATGGCGAAAGATCTATATCATTTTTACGGGACGCATGTGTGCGGATACCTATTAATATATTTTCCTGTTTAAAAGGGGAGCCATCATTGCCGGTAAACTCAATGATGACCCTATCGGGAATAAATAGTGTTTGATTGCTTTGCATCACACGCCCAACTCTTTCCTAAACTCCGGTTTCTTCCTCTTTTTTGACGCTTGCTCATAAGCATAGGCCAGCGTTAGCAATTCGCCTTCCTTCCACGCCGTGCCGAAGAAGGATAACCCCATCGGAAGATCGTGCCAGGCGCCCATCGGCACAGTAATATGAGGGTAACCTGCCATGGCGGCAGGGGTAGAGAACGAGAAGCCGTTATCGTAATCTCCGTTAACCAAATCGATACAGCCGGCGAAGCCATTGGTCGGCCCGCAAATGGCATCCAGGTTGTGTTGCGTAAGAATGGTGTCAATAGCCTTACGGCTTATATTGGTTGATTTGGTGAGCGCGTCGGTATATTCTTTACTCGTCAAATCGCCTTTGCCTTGTGCTTCTATCAAAGTTTCCTGTTTGAAGAAGGGCATTGCTTTGCCTTCATTGGCTTTGTTAAATGCTATTACATCTGCCAGCGTTTTTACTTTGGCATCGGCGGTGCTGAGGTATTTGTTTAATCCGTCTTTAAACTCGTATAACAACACCTGGAATTCCTCACCATCAGCAGGTTTCAAGGCTTTGTAAACTTCTACTTCAATAATTTCCGCGCCTTGTTTCTTCAGGGTTTCTTTAACCTCTTTTATTAAGTTAAGGGTACCATCATTGGCGTGCTCTATTTTTTCGAAACCAATGCGCTTGCCTTTTAGGCCGTTCGCATCCAGGAATTTGGTATAATCCCGTTCCGACTTTGCCTTTAGGGTGTAATTGTCGTTCGGGTCGGCACCGGCAAGGGCACCAAGCAGTATCGCTGCATCCCTAACAGTGCGGGTCATTGGCCCGGCGGTATCCTGCGTTATCGAAATTGGGATAATACCGCTACGGCTCCATAAACCAACCGTAGGTTTAATACCCACTAAACCCGCTACCGATGCAGGTGAAACTACCGAGCCGTCTGTTTCGGTTCCGATGGCAACAGCACATAAATTTGCCGCTGCTGCCGAGCCCGAGCCCGCGCTGGAGCCGCTTGGCCCTCTGTCTAATACATAAGGGTTTTTGGTTTGCAGGCCCCGACAACTCCAACCGCTGGTAGAACGTGAAGAACGGAAGTTTGCCCACTCGCTCAGGTTGGTTTTGCCTAATATCACAGCCCCTGCTTCTCGTAGCTTATGCACTATAAAGGCATCCTGTTTGGCAAAATGATCTGCCAGTGCAAGCGAGCCTGCGGTGGTGTGCATATTGTCGCCGGTATCTATATTATCCTTTATTAAAACGGGGATACCGTGCAATGAACCGCGCACCTTGCCTGCTTTGCGTTCCTTATCCAACCCATCGGCTATATCCAGGGCGCTCTTATTCAGTTCGATGACGGAATTTAGTTTCGGCCCGTTTTTGTCGATAGCATCAATCCTTTTTAAATACAATTCGGTTAGGGAGCGTGCGGTATAGGTTCCTTCCTGCATTTTCTTTTGCAGCTCATCTACCGTTACTTCGTTCAGCTCAAAATCATCAGTAGGCGCTGCAGTTGTCTCAGTGCCCGGTCCCGTGGATGGGCTACCGCATGATGCCGCGCCTAAGGTGCTTAAGGTTAAGCCTGCTAAGGTGCCTGTTTTTAAAAAGTTTCTGCGTTGCATAATTGTGGGCTGTGGTATAAATTCACCCCAAATTAATAAAAATAACAACCGTTTAACGCAGGTGAGATCAATTCGCCAAAAATTCGGGTTTAACGGGAGCAGGTATTTTCAATTCTTCGTTAAAATTTGGGAGTAACGCGTGTAAAACATCGGCGGGCATGTTGCCAACATCTAAAAAAGTCCAGCTTTCGCCGTTATCGCTGCTTACGCCAAGCAGGTACGAGCGGCTTAAATATCGCCCGGTGGCGGTCCTGATTATAATATCTTCGGGCAATAAGCAGTGTAACTCCGCACCGGCTTTATAAAATTTGCCCGGTGTGCCTACCGTCCCTTCAAAACTGATGATGCCTTGTTTTTTTAGCTCTTCCATCCGCCCGGTAATTAATTGCGCCATCTGTTCCTTGCCGCCCGAGAGTTCCGTCAGCTTAGGATAAGTTCCCGCAATTATCCGCTCTACATCTGCCTTAAAAGTAGCATGCGCAAATAACGCCGCCTGGCGTTTTACAACAACGGTATCTTGAGCATGCAGGTTGAAAGGGATGCAAAGAAGAAAGAATAAAAACCTGGCTGATTTCATCACCTACATCCCCACCTGTTTCGGCTCGGGTAGTTTAAGGGCTTTGTTAAAATTGGGGAATAGTTGCGGTATGGCAGCTATGGTGTTTTTGTTCAGGTCTAAAAAACTCCAGGTTTTGCCTTTGTCGCGGCTTACAGCCAATAGGTTGCTGTTGGCATGCAAAGTACTGGTGCCTACCTTCATGGTAATGTTTTCTGGCACTAAGCAATGTATCTCGGTACCGGCCTTATAAAATTTACCCGGCGTGCCTATCACTGCATCCTGAAAGCTTACACCCTGTGCTTTCATCTGTTGCAGCCCGGTAGTCATCAGCTGTAGTAACTTTGCTTTGCCGCCGGCCATTGCAATAACCTTTGGGTACATGTGGTCGATAACTGTATTATAATCGCCCTTTAGTAATGCCTTGGCAACAATATCTGCCTGCTTTTTTACAACGGTGGTATCCTGTGCGTAAACTGCTGCCGGCAACAGTATCAGCATCATTATTTTAATTGACAGTTTCATTTCTTCGTTTAAGTACTTTTTTTACTAAAATTTTATTGGCCAATGCCCTTGTACCGTCTACCTTTTCGGTTATCCGGAGGCCTAATATATGGCTTACCAGGTTATATACATCAACATTGGGGAACGCAGCAATATTTAAGTGCTTTTTAAATGCCGGCCCCCAGGCATAAAAAGTGGCGTGCATATCTTTAACCACGGTAGGGTCGTACCCGTGCCAGCCGGGGTTTATGTTTTTTCTGTTATACAAATTAAATACTTTTGGCCACTCGGGTATCAGCAATATATCACCTATGCGGTTGTGCCAGTCGTCGGTAGCGCCGTAATGAAATTTAACGGGCATATCGGTTTTTAAGTACACCTTATAATCTTTTGCCTCTTTGGTTAGCTCGTTAAATGTGGTTTGTATGGCGGTTGTATCTTTTGCGTAAAGTTCCACCAAAATACCATCGCCCGATATTTTAAATTTAGTGGTATCAATAGCGGCAGGGATACCTATCGGGTTTTTATTGTCAACGCGGGTCATGCCATGGTCGGCCACGAAGATGAAATTTACATCCAGCCCGGTTGTTTTAACCGCCTTTTGCAATTCATTCACTGCCGAATCTACAAAATGCACCTCGTGGGAAGTTTCGGGTGCATCGGGGCCGTAAAGATGCCCGGCATGGTCTACCTGAGGCAGGTAAAAGGTAATAAAGTGCGGGCGTTCTGCCGGGGGCAGTTTTAGCCAGTTAACTACCGCGCCTATGCGGTTGTTCATCTCTATCTGGTCGTTATAAATATAATAATAGGTAGGGCGGGTGTTTTTTATGGCCGCTTCTGAGGCTACCCAGTAAAAGCTTGCTGCCAGCATTTGCTGCTGCTCGGCCAGTACCCAAAGCGGGGTGCCACCATACCAGGTGCCATCGGCTACTTTGGGTTTATTGCTCATGCTGTAGCTTTCGTTACGGCCGCGGTCGTAAAACGTATTGTTTACCAAACCCGAGTGCGAAGGGTACAACCCGCTAACCATAGCATAATGATTGGGGAAGGTAACCGAAGGGTAAGAGGGCACCATTGATTTCGCTTCAACACCATCGGCCCGCAGCCTTTTCAGGTTTTCGGCATTGTGCTTATCGGCATAATCCCAACGGAAACCATCGGCAGATATGAGTATTACGTATGGCTTTTTTTGCTGCGCGAGGCTATTCCTGCGTCCCGGCACTACTTTTTGTACGGTATCAACAATGGGCGGCGACTGGGCAAAACCGCTAAACCAAAGTATCGTAAAAGCTGCGAGGAAGCAATTTTTTTTCATTTGGGGATATTAGTAGCCTCAAAAGTATATAATTAGCTTTAAGAAATTGATACTATAACATTAATGTTGCAGCTTCCATCCCGCAGCTTTTTAATGCGTGTGGTATTAACGGCCGGCTTTGTGTTGAATTTACAGCATTCTATTATGAATTTATTGCAGGTTGCGGGCCAAGCCAGGCATTTGCCCTACATTAGTTTTATGATAAAAAAATGTGCTTTGCTGATATTAACGATATTGGGAGTAAACACTTTTACTTTTGCCCAGCCAGCAGGTTCGCCGGTGGCGGTTAATGGCGCTTTAAGTGTTAAAGGCGGCAAAATTGTAAATAAGGATGGCGTTCCGCCGCAATTGCGGGGCATCAGCTTATCGTGGAGCCTTTGGGCTGGCAAAAAATATTATAACCCTGCGGTGGTAGACTGGTTGGTGAAAGATTTTAAGGTATCGCTTATCCGCTCGGCCATGGGCGTTCAACCCAACCATGGTTATCTACAAGAACCCGCCCTGCAAAAGCAACTGATGATAAACGTGGTGGATGAGTGTATTAAAAAAGGCATTTATGTGCTGATAGACTGGCACGACCACAACAGCCATTTGCATACGCCGCAAGCCAAAGCTTTTTTTGCCGAAATGGCTAAAAAGTACAGCGGCGTGCCCAATGTTATTTACGAAATATGGAACGAGCCCGAGAAAATTAGTTGGGATACCGTAAAAACTTATGCGCTGCAGGTTATACCCGAGATACGCAGGTACGACACCAAAAACCTCATCATAGTTGGCAGCCCGCATTGGGACCAGGATGTAGATATAGCGGCTGCCGACCCGGTAACCGGCTTTGGCAATATCGCGTATTCCTTTCACTTTTATGCATCCGACAGGAGTCACCAGGCCGGCTTGCGTGCAAAAGCGGATAAGGCCATAAAAATGGGCTTGCCTTTAATGGTGACGGAATGGGGCGTAGGCGAAGCCAACGGCAACGGCCAATTCAGCAAAACAAAAACCAAGCTGTGGGTAAATTGGCTGGCCGCCAACCAACTGAGCTGGGCCAACTGGAACCTGACCGATAAAGACGAGACCACCGCTATATTGGAACCCGGTGCACCTGCCAACGGTGGCTGGACGGAGGAACAACTAACGGACAACGGAGTGTACATCAGGAAATTACTGCGGGCATTGAATAAATAATCATCGCTAATTTATTACAGTACAAAAACCCACTATACCTGTTTGTTTGCCTAACTTGTAATCCTTAAAGTTAAAGGCAGGCACAATGGGCAAAGCAGCTATCTTTCCGGTATTAATGATGGCAATATTGCTGTGCCTTAGCTGTACCCATAAAAAAAAACTTTACACCAGCGACTGCAGCGGGGGTACTGCTTTTAAACAAGTAGCCTTTAAAAACCTGGTAGATAGCATCCGTTTTTACGATAAGCAATATGTTGAAGTATCGGGTAAGTATGCCGAGGGAAAAAACATATCGGCACTGGTGAACGATAGCCTTTTTACCAGCCAGGGAAGCGGACAGGGGCTTTGGGTAAACTTTACGCAAGACTGCCCTCTTTATTTAAAAGGCACGCACCAGGGCTTTTTTGCATCAGAGGATGGCAGCAATAGCCACCTTAACGGGCGCATGGTTACTATACGTGGCCAAATTGATGTTAAAGTAAAAGGGCACCAAAAAGCGTACAGCGCCACTATAAACAATGTAAGCTATATAGCGATTTACTAAAAATTTTGGCAAAGTAATTGCTTCTGTATCTTATAAAAGCAGAAACGATGAATTTAAATAATGATAACGAGTTGTTTGATGATGCAAAGGGCACACCAGGCAGCAATAACAATTTAAAAGGAAGCAATACCATTAAAGACCCGGATGAATGGACAACCGGCGATGAACCGATGACCGGGGCACAACACTCATACCTCAAAACCCTATCAGACGAAGCGGGCGAAGAATTAGATGAAACTTTAAGCAAGGCAGATGCTTCAAAAAGAATAGAGGAGCTTCAACAGAAGACAGGGCGTGGGCTTGATGCTTAGTTGTTAATAACCAATTTATTGCTTTCGATAAAGGCCTTAAGCATGTCTATAGCAGCATGGTTGCCGCTGTGGGCCAAAATGTCGTCGGTGCTGGTTAAATCGCTGATGAATTGATGTGATGTTATTCCGTTAACCGATGCAAAGCCCATGGCCCAGCCGGCAAAGTTTCTCTGTTTCAGTGGCTCATTCATCATTACAATGATGTTTTTGTGCCTTGTATCTTTTTCTAATTTCGCAAAAATGGCATCTACATCAAAGTCGGCCCCCTCCAATACCTGTATAAATGTGCCCTCGCAATAAAGCAGTACCCCGCTTACGTTATGCGCCTTATTGTTTCGGCGCGACGCTTTTAAAATGTCCAGCAATTCATCGTCGCTTAATAACGTTGTTGATGTACTTAGATAAACCAGGTTTTTCATATTCGGTGGAGTAATGCCTGCAATTTATAAGTTTTATAAGCAGCTGCAAGCCTGTTTAGTTAAATAAACAAATGGAGAATAGGTTTCTGTAGGATGGTTAAATTTCCAGTTTTAACCCGTCGTAAGCAAGTTTGATATGGGCCGGCAATTCTTCGGCAATGTCTTGATGTTTACCCAATCTGTGGCTGATATGGGTAAAGTAAGTAGTTTCCGCATTTATATCACGGGCAAAGGCAATGGCCTCATCCAGCGTAAAATGCGAGATGTGTTTTTCTTTTTGTAAGGCGTTTACCACTAAAATTTTGCTGCCGCGTATTTTTTGTTTTTCCGGCTCTGATACGGTTTTTGCATCGGTGATATAGGTAAAATCCTTTATCCGAAAGCCCAGCACCGGCAATTTATAGTGCATTACCTGTATAGGGGTAAAATGCACATTGCCAATATCAAAAGGTTGCAAACCTATGGTGTGCATTTGTACCTGCGGAATGCCGGGGTAACCCTTATCATCAAAAATATAGGGGAACTCGCGGCGCAGCGCTAATTGTACGCGGCTGTCGGCATATACATCCACAGGGCCTTGCTGCTTGTAGTTAAAGGCACGTATATCATCCATGCCGGCCACGTGGTCTTTATGCTCGTGCGTAAAAACAATAGCATCCAGGTGCATTACTTTAGCACGCAGCATCTGGTACCTGAAATCAGGGCCCGAGTCGATCACTATCGTTTTGTCCCCGCCTTCTACCAAAATCGAGGTACGCAAGCGCTTGTCGCGTGCATCTGCAGAGGCGCATACTTCGCATTCGCAGGCAATAACGGGTACGCCCTGCGAGGTTCCGGTCCCTAAGAAAGTTATCGTCACAGTTGCAGGGTGGTTTGTTTAAGTTGATGCAAAAACGCTACCTGTTTCTCATCCAGCAAGTGCAGGCCTATATCCAATGTGCGCGCCAGTTCGGCCACGGCAGCTATCTTGCTTTCTAAGTTGGCGAACTTATTTACCACAACCACGCGGCTGCTTTGCAGCAGGCAAGCGCCTGTTTTAAAGTTCCCTTTTTCGTACCGCACGCGGTAACCGGCTGTTTTTAGCAGTAGTTCCAGTTTCTCAAGCGTGTGGTTGGTATTGGTAAGCATGAAATTCAAAAATACTATAATTACCCATTACATGGCGGTTTGCGCCCGGCTTTTTCAATATTTTTAAGCAAGGCAAAAAAGCCTTATTAAATTATTTTAAGAACTGCGGCAGTGTTTTATAAATCAAACGGCATCTGCTATTTTTAGTTTCGATTTATTTCTATATTGTACCTGAATTTACCCCTTTAAATTTTAAACCTTTTATTGATATATGAGCCAAAAGCCCGACAGGTTTCTTTCGCTGGATGTGTTTCGCGGAATGACTATTTGTTTTATGATCATTGTAAATACACCAGGCAGCGGTGCGGCGCCCTTTGCCCCGCTGGAGCATGCCTCCTGGTTTGGGTTCACGCCGACTGATTTGGTGTTCCCTTCGTTTTTATTCGCTGTAGGCAATGCCATGAGCTTTACCTCGGGCAAGTTTGCGCAGATGAGTGCGGGCTCGGTTTTGGCAAAAATATTTAAGCGCGCTGTTTTGATCTTTTTGATTGGGTATCTTATGTATTGGTTCCCCTTTGTAAACCAGGTGGATGGGCATTGGGTATTAAGGCCAATCAGCGGCACCCGCATCATGGGTGTTTTACAGCGTATTGCGCTTTGCTATCTGTTTGCTTCGCTGATCGTTTATTTCGTCAAATCAAAAAGGGCGGTTATTATCATTAGCGCGTTATTGTTGCTGGGTTACCAGGTTTTGCTGTTGGTTTTTGGCGACCCGGCCGCACCTTACGGCATGCTGACCAATGCAGGTACTTACCTGGATAAATTTGTTTTAGGCGACGGGCACCTGTACCACGGCGAAGGTGTGGCATTTGACCCGGAAGGGATATTGAGCACACTGCCTGCTATTGTGAATGTTATTTGCGGCTTTTATGTGGGCAAGTTTGTGCAGGAAAAAGGCAAGAGCTATGAAGCGCTGGCGAAACTCTTGCTGGTTGGCTGCTTGTTTATATTTATTGCCCTTTGCTGGAATATGAACTTCCCGATAGGTAAAAAACTGTGGACAAGCCCTTTTACCCTGCTTACTGTTGGGCTGGATATGGTGATCATTTCGTCGCTTATTTACATTGTAGAAGTATTAAAGTGGAACGCCGGTAATTGGACGTCGTTCTTCACCACGGTTGGCAAAAACCCACTGGCAATTTATATCCTGTCGGAGATACTGATCATCGCTTTCTGGATGATACCGGTAGGGACTGGAAGCTTTTTCGATTGGATAAATCATTCGGTTTACCAGGCAATAGCGCCGGGAGCTGTTGGCTCGTTGCTGTTTGCTATTAGTTATATGCTGTTATGCTGGCTGGTTGGGAAGATATTGGAGAAAAGGAATATATACATAAGGGTATAGGCACTGGCCGTTATAGCATATAATATCACGCAAAGGCGCTAAGCCGCAAAGAAAACAATAATTGGGCAGAAATTAAAGTTAACCACCGCGTCATTGCGAGGTACGAAGCAATCTCTACGCAGAACAGGTCGCGACTTGCATAGTCGCTCTGCTTATCGGGAGATTGCTTCGTACCTCGCAATGACGTTGTTGGTAGTCACACTTTTGCCTTCAATAACCAGCGCCATGCCCAGCGGGTTGCGGCGTTAAAGCCGCCGAAGCTGTCCACAAACTCGATGATATGCCCGAGGCAATTTTGGGTGAACTTGCTGCGGTAATTTTCGGTAGCTTCTTTAAAAACAGCCTCAGCATTTGGGATGCCGATACGCTCATATATTACCTTACGGACGTACATGGTACGTACAAAGTAGATGTTCATCAATATCACAAAACTGTATAAAGTACGCTTAATGTAACCCGCTTTAGCGGTGTAATTCTCTAATAAGCCTTTTGTAAAGTGGATGTGCCGCCCTTCCTCAATGTTATGCAGTTCGAAAACCTTACGCAGCACAATGTAAATTTCGGTTGCGCGGCGGGTGTGGTTGCCGTACATGTCGGTTATCAATTCCACGGCCAGGCTGCCCATAAACAGGAAATCGGCAGGCAGGTAATTGGTACTGAACTTACCCACAAACGCATGCATTTTGGTTGGCGGTAAGGCTTGCCCTCTTAGCTGCGTAATGGTTTGTGCAAACATTTCCTGGTGGCGGTATTCTTCGATGATCTCGCGGATCAGGAAACGGTGTTCCGGGCTATCCGGCGGCAGGGTAAGCAGGTGCCGTGTCATAAACACGCAGAAAAGTGCTTCGCCCCAACCATAAGAATATAATACCTGCACCGCCTCGTGGCGGCCGAGGTCTGTTTTTTGCTGTTGGGTAAGGGTATCGTAAACGGGGAGGCCTTGTAATGAGGTTAAGATTTCTGGCAGATATAAATCGGCAGGAGAGGGTTGTTCCGCCCAGGGCACATAAGTTTCGGGCATCAGCGGGCGCTCTTTGCTTATTTTTACCAGCCTTTCTATTTCCTCTGCACGCATAGTACGAAGATAGCAACAAAAACAGCGATGAAGTTTGTCCCATCGCTGTTAAGTAATTTTAAGTGGTTTTACTTAATATTTCAATACAAAAAAACCTGTTTTACGTTTTGCTGTCCGGCTGCCTTCTGGCGTATAATCAAACGAATAAAAATAAGTGCCGGCAGGCAACTGTTTGCCATTGATGCCTGAGTGCCCGTCGAAGTAGTGGCTGATGTTATCGTACTTGGCTTTTTCGAACACCAGGTTGCCATCGCGGTTCATAATTTTCAGCATGTTGTCGGCAAAGCTATCAATTCCGTCTATCAGCAGGATATCGTTGATGCCATCCCCGTTTGGCGATACGGCCTGGCGCACGAGAGGCAGGCGCAGGTTATTGTCAACGCTAATTTTGTTCCTCGGGCTGATATCCGGCGCGGTTTGGGCACCAAAAGCAAAGGAAGCAGGCGCACGGGTTACCGTTACGGTATAGTTGCGGATTTTGGAAAGATCTTCTGATGTGGCTGTAACGGTAATAGTATTGTTGCCGACCGCCAGTGGTAAATTTGCCGACGTTCCGCCGAAAGGTACCGAATTACCGTTTACTTTCATGGTTGCATGCCCGTTAACGGCTACCGGTTTCACGGTTATAGACGAGGTTGCATTAGTAACTGACGCTGTATACGAAGTTGTTCCCGCGGTAAACGCCGGCGATAATGTGCCGCTACTGAGTGTAATACCAGCGAGGTTGGCGTTGTTTGATAACCTTGTTACCACAATTTTATAAGTGCGTACTTTGCTGCTGTCCTGTGAGGTTACCACTATCGATATAGTATTAGGGCCGGGCCGAAGTCAGCGTCCAGTCCGTGATGCCGCAGACGTTTCCGGTGACGTTCGAGTACGTGGGGCAGACG